>PKTQ01000414.1 GCA_002869085.1 Hyphomicrobiales bacterium
CCGCCCCTTCGGGCGCGGCAAGCGCGCCGCGCACGTCATGGCGGCTGAACCAGCGGCAATCTTCCAGCTCGTCATCGACCAGCACGATATCGCGGCTCAGAGCCTCGGCAAAACAACCGATCATCAGCGAATGGGGAAACGGCCAGGGCTGGCAGGCGTGATACATCACCCGGCCGATCTTGATGCCGGCCTCCTCGGCCAGTTCGCGCCGCACCGCGTCCTCTATGGTCTCGCCCGGATCCACAAAACCGGCCAGCGCCGAATAGACCCCTTCGCGCCAGCCGGGGCTGCGGCCCATCAGGCAGTGATCGCCGTGCAGCGCCAGCATGATCACCGCCGGGTCGGTGCGCGGAAAATGCTGGGCGCCGCAAGCGGGGCAGATCCGCTTATAGCCGCCGTCCTGCGGCTCGCTTACCGCGCCGCAGGCCGAGCAGAACTGATGCGCCGCGTGCCAGGCCAGCAGCGCCGCCCCCTGGGCGGCATCGCCCATCAGATCGGGAGGAAGAAGCCCCTGCAGGGCCAGCGAGCGGATATCGATGGCCTTGATATCATCCGGCAACAGGGATTTATCCCGTTCGATGTCGAGACCGGACGCCGCCGCCAGCAAAGGCCGTCCCTCCGCATGGCCAAGCAGCACGGCGCGCGCAAGATCAGGCCGGAACGGAGCGCTGTCCCCGACACGAAATAATGGCTCGGCCAGCGTGCTTCCAATCCTGACCAGCAGCCGGTCGCCGATAAATATGAGCAGGCGCGCATTCGGGCTGTCCAGCGCCTGTTCCAGCGCTTCGGGGCTGCGGTTCTCACCGCGCCGGTCGAGCCGGCTGCCGGCATAGGCCAGTGCGGCGGAGGGCTCTGGAAAGCGGCAATGGGTAAAAAAGTCGGACATTTGCTGTTCCGGGCTTGATCCTCATCTCCGGGGCGGTCGCGGCGCGGCTGTCAACCAAACCCCTTGCGAATTAAAAACGAAGATAGGCCAGATAGAGCGCAAGGTCCTGCCAAAACCACATCAGCACCGCGGTCATCAGCATGATCAGCGCGAAAGGCCAGGCGCCGCGCACCACTTCGCCGAGGCTGGATTTGCCGACCGCCTGGATGATGAACAGATTCATGCCGACCGGCGGGGTGATGAGAGCGGTTTCGATCAGAATGACGAAAAAGATGCCGAACCAGATCGGATTGATCCCCATCGCCTCGATCGCCGGCAGCAGGACCGGCACCATGATCAGCAGCATCGACAGGGATTCGAGGAAAAAGCCGATGATCAGCAGCACGACACCAACCGCCAGCACGAACAGACCCGGGGTGGACAGATGGGTGGTCAGGAACATCGAGATGTTCTGCGGAATGAGATAGAGGGTGATGGCATAGGAGAACACTTTGGCGCCGGCGATGATCATGAACACCATCACCGTGGTGCGCATGGCATGGACCACCGCCTCATTGAGCTTGGCAAATGTCATCCGCCCCATGGCGGTGGTGATGATCAGGGCAAGCACGAAGCCGACGCCGGCGCTTTCGGACGGGGTGGCGATGCCGGCATAGATCGAGCCGATGATCGCCACTGCCAGAAAAATGGTCGGCAGGGCCAGGAGGCCGGTGCGGGCGCGTTCGTTCCAGCCGGCGCGGGCCGGTTTCAGACCGCCGCTCACAGAGCGGGCCCGGACAATGCCGTAGATCACGAAACATGTGGCCAGAAACAGGCCGGGGCCGATGCCGGCCTTGAACAGGGTCGGGATCGATTCCTCAGTGATCACCCCATAAAGAATGAGCGGAATCGAAGGCGGGATGAGGATGCCGAGCGTGCCGCCGGCCGCCAGCATGCCCAAAGTGTAGGAGCGGTCATAGCCGCGCGCGGACATTTCCGGCACAGCCACGGTTCCGATGGTGGCGGCGGTGGCGACGGAGGAGCCGGAGATGGCGGCGAAAATGGTGCAACTGAGCACGGTCGCCACCCCGAGCCCGCCCGGCCAGTGGCCGACCCAGCTCTGAACGGCATTGAACAGATCGCGCCCGACCCCGCCTTTCAGCAGGATATTCGACATCAGCAGGAACATCGGCACCGCCAGCAGCTCGAAACTGTCCATGGTGCCGTATAGCCGCTGCGGCACGCCGATCAGCGGAATGCCCTTCAGGGCCAGCAGGACGATGCCGAGGCCGGCCAGCGCAAAGGCCACCGGGGTGCGCACCACCAGCAAGGTGATCAGCGCTGTCAGGATGAACAGGGTTTCCATTCAGACCTCGTCGCCGAGCTGGCTGGCCGGGGGCGGCACGCCGACCGTCCAGATGCGGACGATCTCGGCCAGCCCCTGCAGGCCCAGCAGGCTCATGCCGACCCAGACCGAGGCATGGGTGGCCCATTTGGGCAGAGCCAGAAAACTGTCGGTGGTATGCCCGGCCAGGGTCGATTTCAGCCATAACTGGAAGCCGTACCAGGCGGCGACGCCGGCAAATAGCAGCATGAACAGAATGGCGAAGGTCTCGACCACCCGGCGCATGGCGGTGTCGTGGCGGCGAAAGGCGATGTCGATGGTGATCATTTCCCGGTGTTTGAGCACATAAGCAGTGGCCAGATAGGTCAGCCAGACCTGCATCACCCGCACCACCTCGTCGACCCAGATCGTCGGCATGGTGAAAAGATCGCGCATCAGCACTTCATAGCTCACGAAAAGGCCGAGCACGAAAAAGCCCCAGGCGCACAGCTTGCCGCTGATCTCGGAGAGAGCGTCCATTGCGGACATGAAACGGGTCATCAGATGCAGCCCTTGCAGGAGGAAGGGGCGCCCGCCGCAAAGACAGGCCGGCGCCCCCTCGCCCGATCAGTTGCCGGCGGCCATCGCCGCATCGACCGCGGCCTTGGCCATCGGCCCGCGCTCCTTGATGAAGCGTTCCACCACACCCTTGGTGGCCTCGCGCCACTGGGCGCGCTCGGCCTCGGTCAGCTCGACCACGGTCATTTTATCGCGCACCGAGTCGATATTGGCGGCTTCCTGCTTGTAGATCTGGTCGCGAAGCTGGGCCTCAACCGTCTTGGAGGCATTGATGATAATGTCCTGATGTTTCTTCGGCAGGCTGTCGAAGAACTTGCCATTGATCACCGCCACGAATTCGATGGCGAAATCCAGGCTCAGGGTCATGTGGTCCATCACCTCATAGAGCTTGCGGCTGGTCACGCCGGAAACGCCGGTCATGCCCACATCGACCGCGCCCTGCTGATAGGCCAGGAACTGCTTGGAGCCGGACATCAGAGTCGGCGCCCCGCCCAGGGCCTCGACCGTCCAGCCGAGAATCTTGCCATAGGTGCGCACCTTCTTGCCCTTCAGGTCGGCCGGAAGGCGGATGGGGCTGCCATTATTGAGATAGATGTTGCGGCCATAGGCCTGCCACCACAGAATTTTGGCGCCGGTTTCCTTCAGAATCGCCGCATCGATCAGATTGCGCATTTTCGAGCCGGTCTTGACCGCGGCGCGCAAATGGGCCTCGTCCTTGAACAGAAACGGCAGATTGACCACTTCGGCGGCCGGAACGGCGCCGGTGAAACGGCCGAGAAAGGCGGAGCCGGCCTCGATGGCGCCGGAGCCGACCGCTTCGGGCACCTGCTTGTCCTTGTAAAGCTGGGCGGAGGGGAATATCTGCACCTTAAGCTCGCCGCCCGATTCCTTCTCGACAATCTGCTTGAAGGCCATCCAGTTCTGGCCGAGCGAATGCTTGATCGGCAGTTGCAGCGTCACCTTGATTGTGGTTTCAGCCTGCGCCGCATAGGAGAGCAGCGCCACTGAAGCCGCCGTCATCATACTCAACAGGATTCTTTTCATCTGAGCTTCCCTTGATTGTGTTTGTCTTGTTGGTTGCGGCCAGACTTTGATGCCGCAGTCCGGGCCGGAGGGGCCAGCCTAAAGTAGTCGAAAAAATTATCCAGTTTTTTTTCGGGCTTGCCATGCCGGGCGCCCGATGTCCCGTGCAATGTGAAGGGCGTTGCGCATGACGGCAAGGGTGGATCAAGAGCTTTGCGACCAGATCCGGCGGTCTGGTGCGTTATAAAACTATTGGTTTTTTATCAAACCTATGCATTCTAGAGCCATTATGAATTATACACGACAAAAGCTCTGCCCGATCAGCCACGGAACCGGCCCCTGCCCGCTCTACGGGCCGGTGATAACCGGTGAGTTCGGCGAGGAGGAGCGGATCGAGCTGGAAAAGTGCGCTCAGGTTCATATCTACCCCAAGGGCGAGCGCATCCTCAATAATGACAGCGCGCCCAAATCGGCGCTGATCGTGCTGCAGGGCTGCCTGGTGGTGTCGCAGATCAAGGGAGATGGGGGCCGCACCATTTTGCGCATCGCCTGGGCGGGGGATCTGGTTCCGTTTCCGTTCTGGGGGGAAGGCAGCGAGACCGAAATCGTCTGCGCCGACAGCTCGACCCTGTGCCAGATCGACCTGGACAAGGCGTCGGAGAGTTCAAAACTGCACAAGGTGATCAAGGCGGAACTGTTCGACCTGACCCGCAAGGAAATCAATCTCTACCGGCAAAGGGTGATGACCCTGGCCGGCAAGAACGCCGGCGAGCAATTGGCCAGTTTTCTGGTCGAGCTACTGGACCGCAACGCGGAAGGCGATAACCGCATCAGACTGCCGATCACCCGTTATGATATCGGCGATTATCTGGGCCAGAATCATGCCACCATCGCCCGGCGCTTCGGCAGCCTGAAAAAGGAAGGCATCATCGATTTGCCGACCCCGTGGGACGTGCTGATCCGCGATGAACAACGTCTGCGGCTGATCGCCGAAGGCGGCGGCTGACCGCACCGCCCCCCTGCCCTCGCGGCCTCAGCCCAGGGCGTCGATCATTTTCTGAGTGATCAGCACAATGCCCTTCGCGGAACGGCGGAAGCGGCGCGCATCCTCTTCGGGATCTTCGCCAACCACCAGACCGGCTGGGATTTCCACCCCGCTGTCGATAATGGCATTTTTCAACTTGCTGCCGCGATTGATGGTGGCGCCATTGAGCACGACCACCCCCTCGAGCTGGCTGAAAGAGTGCACATGCACCCCGGTATAGAGCAGCGAGCGGTGGATATAGCTGCCCGAGACGATGCAGCCGCCGGAAATCAGCGAACTGGTGGCCGAGCCGCGCCGGCCCTCCTCATTATGGATGAACTTGGCCGGCGGGGTGATTTCGCCAAAGGTCCAGATCGGCCAGTTGCGGTCATAGATATCGAGCGCCGGGACGAAATCGGTCAGATTGATATTGGTCTCCCACAGGGCATCGATGGTGCCGACATCGCGCCAATAGGGCTCTTCTTCCTGCTCGCTGCGCACGCAGGAATCGTTGAAACGATGCGCCATGGCGAAATGGTTCCGCACCAGGGCGGGGATCAGGTCATGGCCGAAATCATGGCTTGAGGTTTCGTCCGCCATGTCCCGCATCAGCAGATCGAACAGAAATGCGGTCTCGAACACATAAATGCCCATGCTGGACAGGGACATGTCCGGCTTGTCCGGCATGGGGGGCGGGTCCGCCGGCTTTTCGACGAAATCGACAATGCGGTCGTTTTCATCGACATGCATGACGCCGAAGGCCGAGGCCTCGCTGCGCGGAACTTCGATGCAGCCCACAGTGACGTCAGCCCCTGATTCCACATGGCGGGACAGCATGATGGCGTAGTCCATCTTGTAGATATGGTCGCCGGCCAGGATGATGATATATTTCGGGTCATAGCCCTTGATGATATCCATGTTCTGCGTCACGGCATCGGCGGTGCCGACATACCATTTGTCCTCGGCAATGCGCTGCGAGGCCGGCAGAATGTCCAGCGATTCATTGCGTTCGGGGCGGAAAAAACTCCAACCCTGCTGCAAATGACGGATCAGGCTGTGGGATTTGTACTGGGTGGCGACACCGATACGGCGAAAGCCCGAATTATAGGCATTGGACAGGGCGAAATCGATGATGCGGCTCTTGCCGGCGAACGGCACCGCCGGTTTGGCGCGGCGGTCTGTGAGTTCATATAATCGGCTGCCACGGCCTCCGGCAAGCACGAGGGCCATGGTCTGTCCCGCCAGATATCTGGCATCGGTCGGTGATGCATTCATTGCTGATGTCCTGATGTCGATTGGCAAAAACATGAGCCGGCGCGCGGCTTCGCACAAGGCGTGGGCGATGGAAGGAGTGTGAAACGGGCGGGTCCGGACCTCATGTTCTCCATATTGAAGGCGCGAATCCGGCGATGCAAGCGACTTTATGACGCAAACGGTTTTGGTGCAGGGGAAATTGTTTTGAGGGGGAGATTTTCGAGGAGTTTTCTGGGGAGATTTCGGGGGGATTTCAGATGGGGCGGACCATCAGCAGGGAGGGAAAGATCAGGCCGGGGCGCAATTCGACCGGAAAGGGCCCGATTTCCTGAAAGCCGAGCGCGGCATAGAACGGAGCTGCATTGAGGCTCGCATAACATTCGAATCGCTCCGCCCCGGCCGCGGCGGCCTCCATATGGCAGCGCTCGAATATGGCTCGGGCCAGACCCCGGCGCAGATGGCCGGGATGGACGGCGAAATGCCGGATATGGGCGAGGCCGGGCACGACATCGCCCGAGCCGGGGCGCTCCAGCGACCAGCCGCCGCTGGCGATAATATCTCCGGCATCGCCCAGCGCGACGTGATAGCGCCCGGAGGCGATGAGGCTTGGATTAGCCCGTATCATCAATGGCAGCGCCTGCTTCAGAACCGCTTCCGGGTAAGCGCCGCGCATCAGA
>PKTQ01000223.1 GCA_002869085.1 Hyphomicrobiales bacterium
CAAGAACCCGCCCGGGCACAGCGCCTGGAAGCTGATCGACCGGGCCGGATGCCGCGGGCTCCGGGTGGGCGGCGCGCATATGTCCGAAAAGCACTGCAATTTCCTGATCAATGACGGCGAGGCCAGCGCCGCCGATATCGAGGATCTGGGCGAGGAAGTGCGGCGCCGGGTGCTGGCCGATAGCGGCATCGAGCTTCAATGGGAGGTGCGGCGGATCGGACTGCGCCGGCAGAGCGGCGGGGAAATGGTTTCAGAAGGAGACGAGACATGAGCGGTGACAGGAAAGACAAGCACGTAGCGGTGCTGATGGGGGGCTGGTCGGCGGAGCGCGAGGTGAGTCTGGCTTCAGGCAAAGCCTGCGCCGATGCGCTCGAGAGTGAGGGCTACCGGGTCACCCGCATCGACGTGACCCCATCGATTGCCCGGGAGCTGGAGGATCTGCGCCCCGATGCGGCTTTCAACGCTCTGCACGGCCCGTTCGGCGAGGATGGCTGCATTCAGGGCATTTTGGAGATCTTACGCATTCCCTATACCCATTCGGGGGTGATGGCCTCGGCCCTGGCCATGAACAAGGAATATGCCAAGCGCCTGTTCCGGGCCACCGATGTGCCGGTGGCCGAAAGCCGGATCGTCAACCGCTTCGATGCGGTCAACAAACATGCGATGCAGCCGCCCTATGTGATCAAGCCGATTGCCGATGGCTCCAGTGTCGGGGTCTATCTGGTGATGAATGAGGACCGGCCGCCGCCCCTGGCCCTGGCCGCCGAAGACTGGTCCGGACCGGACGAAGTGATGGTCGAGCGCTATATTTACGGCAAGGAGCTGACCTGCGCGGTGATGGGCGATGTGGCGCTCGGGGTGACCGAAATCCTCTCGGTAGGTCAAAAATTCTATAATTATGACGCAAAATATACCGAAGGTGGATCAACTCATGTCATTCCTGCAGAAATTTCACCAAATATTTACCAGCGTATACAGAAATTAACATTGAGAGCACATCGTGCGCTCGGATGCCGTGGAGTGAGTCGCACCGATTTCCGGTATGACGACCGCTACGGCGAGGATGGCGAGCTTGTTTGTCTGGAAATCAACACCCAGCCGGGCATGACCGAAACATCCCTGGTTCCCGAACTGGCCGAGCATGCGGGGTCGTCATTTGGCCAGTTGGTCAGTTGGATGGTGGAGGACGCTTCTTGCGAGCGTTGAAAAACAAAAAGGCGAAGAGCCAAACCGGCCGGGTCGGGCGCAAGCCCAAGGCGCGCGGCCGCACTGGCTTTGGCTGGAAGCTGCTCGAGGATATCTCGTTCGGCCGGGTGCGTAATGCACCCGCCAATCTGGCCGCCCTTGCCTTCATCTCACTGGTGCTGATCTACAGCATGTTCGCCGGCGGCTATGTGCGCGAGGGTTTCAACGCGGTCGGCCGTTCCATCGACCGGGTGGCGCTGGGGCTGGGGTTCGCGGTGACCGAAATCAAGATTTCCGGGCGCGACAATGTGGATCGGCTGGCCATATTGCAGGCGCTGGACCTGAAAAAGGACCGTTCGATCTTCCGTTTCGACGTTTCCGAGGCCAAGCGACGCATCGAGCGCTTCGGCTGGGTCAATTCGGCCTCGGTGTCGCGATTGCTGCCCGGGACGATCAGCGTGAAAATAGATGAGCGCCGCCCGATGGCCATCTGGCAGCGGGACAAGCTGTTTTTCGTGATCGACAGCGAGGGCAAGCCCCTGTCGGACAAAAAGATCGCCGATTATGCCGCCCTGCCGCTGCTGGTGGGGCACGGCGCGGCGAAACATGCGCGGGCGCTGCTCGACGAGCTGGAGGCGCAGCCCACGATCAAATCGATGATGAAGGCGGCGATCCGGGTCGGCGACCGGCGCTGGAATATTCAATTGCGTAACAATATCCGCGTTTTGCTGCCCGAAACCAGGGAAAGCGAAGCGCTGGCGGAACTGGTTCGTCTGGAAACGGAGCAGGGTTTGCTGTCCCGGGATGTCAAAACCATCGATCTCAGGATTCCCGACCGGATGACTATTGAACTGGGCGACGATGCGGCGGCGCAGCGTAAGGCCAGCCTTGTCAAGAACGGGGCGCGGGGCGCGAAAAAGGGCAAACGTATATGAGTATGGGCTCGAAGCATAGGGATGGCGGCGGCGGCGCGATCAGCGGCCGCCAGGTGGTAGCGGCGCTCGATATCGGCAGCACCAAGATCGTCTGCCTGATCGGCAAGCCCATGCAGGAGCGGGGCCAGCGGGTCGGCAATGGCGCCATGCGCCGCATGCGCATCATGGGGGTCGGCTATCAGCCGGCGGCCGGGGTGCGGGCCGGCGCCATCGTGGATATGGAAGCCGCCGAACGGGCGATCAGGGCGGCGGTGGACCAGGCCGAGCGCATGGCGCGGATGACCGTCAACAGCGTGGTCGCCACACTGTCCTGCGGCCGGGTGTCGGGCGAAAGTTTTGAAATTGAAAGCCCGGTGGCGGGCGAACAGGTCGATCAACAGGCGGTGCAGCATCTGCTGAAAGCCGGGTTCGACTATGCCCAGGTCAAGGGGCGCACCATTTTGCATGTGGTGCCGATGGCGTTTTCCCTCGACGGCAATCGCGGCATCGAAGATCCGCACGGTCTGTTCGGCAAGCAGCTCTCCGCCAGCATCCATGTGGTCAGCACCGATTCGGCGGCCCTGCGCAATCTGACCGCCTGTATCGAGCGCTGCCATCTGTTCGTCGAGGGTTTTGCCGCCACGCCCTATGTGGCCGGGCTGACCTCGCTGCTGGATGACGAGTTCCGGCTGGGGGCCACCTGTCTCGACATGGGCGGTGAGCGCACCTCGGCGGCGGTGTTCCACAAGGGCAAGCTGGTTTACGCCACCTCGGTGGCGCTGGGCGGACATCACATCACCATGGATATCGCCCGTGGCCTGTCGACATCGATCGCCCATGCGGAGCGGCTGAAGACCTTTTATGGCAGCGCCCTGCCGAGCGCCGCGGATGATAACGAGATGATCGAGGTCAAAGCGATCGGCGATGATGAGGGGCATGAATCGAGCCGCATCCCGAGATCGGTCCTCACCGGCATTATCGGGCCGCGCCAGGAGGAAATCCTGGAGTTGATCCGCGAGAGGCTGGAAGAAAACGGATTTTCAGGCGGTGCCAATAGCCGCCTGGTGCTGACCGGCGGCGCCTGCCAGCTGACCGGGGCGCGGGAACTGGCCGGACGGATTCTGAACCGCCAGGCGCGCCAGGCGCAAGTGCAATATGTGTCGGGATTGCCGGAAGCGGCGCGGGTGCCGGCCTTTGCCTCCTGCGCCGGGCTGCTGCTGCATTCCCAGATCGAGGAAAGCCAGTTCGATATCGATGAGCAGCCCACCGCCCTCAGGGCCGGCGCGGGCTATCTCAGCCGGGTCGGACATTGGATCAGGGAGAATTTTTAGGCATGGCTTGGACAAACATGGCGGCATTCAGCCGCTCCGGGCCGGCCGCAGGACGGATATGGGCCAGAGGCATGGGACACCACCATGTTCAGAGCCCGGATCAGCGCATCGCAAATGCGCAAGGGAGTTTTGAGTACAGGCCATATGGGCTGCAATATCAGATAACGGATATTCGGCGGCATGTGGAAACGGGTTTCAGCGAGGAGGATCGAAGCTGCTATGACCATTAATCTGCATATGCCTGATCAGGCAACAGAACTGACGCCGAGGCTGACCGTGATCGGTGTCGGCGGCGCCGGCGGCAATGCCGTCAACAATATGATTCATTCCGGATTGGCCGGGGTGGAATTCGTGGTGGCCAACACCGATGCCCAGGCGATCAGCCAGTCGGCTGCGGACCGGCGCATCCAGATGGGCACCGCCATTACCGAAGGGCTGGGCGCGGGCTCGCACCCGGATATCGGCGCCAAGGCGGCCGAGGAGGCCATGCCGGAGATCGTCGATCATCTGGCCGGCGCGCATATGGTGTTCATCACCGGCGGCATGGGCGGCGGCACCGGCACCGGCGCGGCGCCGGTGATCGCAAGGGCGGCGCGCGAGCAGGGCATTCTGACCATCGGGGTGGTGACCAAGCCGTTCCAGTTTGAAGGCGCCCGGCGCATGCGTATCGCCGATGCGGGCATCGATGAGCTGCAGGAGAATGTGGACACGCTGATCGTGATTCCCAATCAGAATCTGTTCCGGGTGGCCAATGAAAAAACCACCTTTGCCGACGCCTTCGCCATGGCGGACCAGGTGCTCTATTCGGGCGTGGCCAGCATCACAGATTTGATGGTGCGCAAGGGGCTGATCAATCTCGATTTCGCCGATGTGCGCTCGATCATGGGCGGCATGGGCAAGGCGATGATGGGCACCGGCCAGGCCTCGGGCGAGAAACGGGCGATCGAGGCTGCCGAAGCGGCGATTTCCAATCCGCTGCGCGACGATGTGTCGATGAAGGGCGCGCAAGGGGTGCTGATCAGCATTTCCGGCGGGCGCGACGATCTCAGCCTGTTCGAGGTGGATGAGGCGGCGACCCGTATCCGCTCGGAGGTCGATCCGGACGCCAATATCATTCTCGGCGCCACTTTCGAGGACGATCTCGAAGGGGAAATCCGGGTGTCGGTGGTGGCCACCGGCATCGGCGATGAAGTGCACAAGCAAGTCCAGAACGACGATACCATCGTCTCTCTCGCCCAGTTGCGCCGCAACGAAGCCGTTGTGGAAGAGGAAGACGAATATATCGAATATGAGGACGAGGACGAGTATGAGGACGAGCCTGTCCACGCCAATTCCGATCTGAGCCAGGTGGAGCACACCTTGTTCGACGGTCTGCATGAAGAGGCCGAGGAGGCGCCGGAGCAGATGGTGCGGGTGCGCAAGATCAGCCCCGGCGAGCAGATCGCGGCGGCCCATCAGGACGCCCATGAGGCTGAGATGGTCGAGGATGATGAGGTCGATCCGGCTGAGCCGTTCATTCCGGAAGCCGCGGCAATGATCGAGCACGAAACCCCGCGCATGCCGAAGGTGGACGATTTCCCGCTGGTGGCGCAGCGGGCCATGCAGGCCCAGAACGGCCAGCATGAGGAATTGGGGCTTGAATCGGAGAAGAAACGCACCGGTTTCCTGGACCGGCTGGCCAGTGTCGGACTGGGCCGCCGCGAGAAGACCGCTGCCGCTCCGGAGCAGCCGGCCGAACGCACCGAGCCCGGCTTTACCGGGGCGCAGCAAAGGCGACAGGCCGGTGTTGAAATGCCGCGCCGCCTGGGCGAGACCCTGGAGCGGCTGGCGGCCGAGGAGCCGGATGAGGAGCGTCTGGAAATTCCGGCCTTCCTGAGGCGCCAGGCCAATTAAGGCGGACTGATCCTTCTGCTGGGAAGACCCGGTTGCGGTGCAGCCGGGTTTTTCTTTGGCCGGAGGGCGGCGCGGTGGGGGCAGACCGCGATCCGCGCCGGTTTCGGGCCGGGAGCGACCTTGCCACGGCCTTGCCACTTTTGCGTGGCACAGGGGGGCTGGGCCAGGGCAAACACCCGAAAATCGTTGACGCAATTGTGTGCAGCGCCTAAATGCTCAAGGGGCTTGATCCGGGGGATAATTGGCAGGACCGATGAAATATCCGAGTTTTCTTTCGCACATCGTTCCGGTTTCGGCCGCAGGAGCGACGCTGTTTTGCGCCCGTAGCGCGCGGATCGCGGCGCTGGCGGTCCTGTCGGCGCTGCTGCTGTCCGGCTGCCTGGGGCGGGGCAAGGACAAGGACAATTATGTCGAGCGCCCGGTGGACAGCATTTACAACAGCGCCATGACCCAGATGAAGAGCGGCAAACATGCCAAGGCCGCCAAGGAGTTCGAAGAGGTCGAGCGCCAGCATCCCTATTCGACCTGGGCGGCGCGCTCGCTGGTGATGGCGGCCTATTCCTATTACGAAGCCAATAAATATGACGAGGCGATTATTGCCGCCAAACGCTATATCACCCTGCATCCGGGCGGCACCGACGCGGCCTATGCCTCCTATCTGATCGCCGCCTCGCAATATGAGCAGATCACCGATATCGGGCGCGACCAGCAGGTGACCGCCAAGGCGCTGAAATCGCTGCAGGATGTGCTGCGCAAATATCCCGACAGCGATTATGCCAAGGACGCCAAGCTGAAAATCGACCTGGCCCGGGACCATCTGGCCGGCAAGGAGATGGAAATCGGCCGCTATTACATCAAGAAAAAATCCTATCTGGCGGCGATCTCGCGCTTCAAGAAGGTGGTGACGGACTACCAGACCACCACCCATATCGAGGAAGCCCTGATGCGGCTGACCGAGCTCTATATGACCATGGGCGTCAAATCCGAGGCCCAGACCGCCGCTGCGGTGCTCGGGCATAACTATCCCGGCAGCAAATGGTATGACGATGCTTATAAGCTGCTGAAGAGCGGCGGCCTCGAGCCGCGCGAGGACAAAGCGTCGTGGATCAGCCGCGCCTATAAGTCCATCTTCTAGCTCTGACAGGATTAGGTTTTCCCCCCTTGTGCGATTCCTCCAGGTGAGGGTTTTTCCGCGCCGACGGTTCGTCTATGATCCCCTCCGGTCCAGCCTTTTTGACGGAGCAATGTGGTGGCTTTACCCAAACAGCGATTGACGGGCCCGGCGGCGCCCTGCGGCGGGACAGCGACCTGACCATGCTGTCGGCTCTGTTCATTCGCAATATCGTGCTGATCGAACAGCTCGACCTGGAGTTCGGGCCGGGCCTGTGCGTGCTGAGCGGCGAGACAGGGGCCGGC
>PKTQ01000119.1 GCA_002869085.1 Hyphomicrobiales bacterium
ACCGGGCCGCACAGGCGGCGGTCGGCGGCTTTCAGAATCTCGGCCATGCGTTCGGGCGGCCAAGCGCCCTCGCCCACCTTTTTCAGGCTGCCGGCAATCGAGCGCACCTGCCGGTGCAGAAAGGAGCGGGCCGAGACCCGGATCTCCACCCCCTCACCCTCGCGGGCAACTGAAATGGCATCGAGGGTCTTGACCGGGGATTTCGCCTGGCACTGGGCATCGCGGAAGGTGGAGAAGTCATGGCGGCCAATGAGGGCCTGCGCCGCTTCGTGCATGGCGGCGGCATCGAGCGGCTGCATGACATGCCAGGCCTGGCCGCGCGCCAGCGCCAGCGGCGGGCGGCGGTTGACGATGCGATAAAGATAATGTCGCCCCACCGCGCTGAAGCGGGCATCAAAATTCTCCGCCGCTTCTTCCACCGCCAGCACGGCAATGGCGTGCCCGCGCAGATGGGCGTTCATCGCCTCGCGCACCCGGTCCGCGTCCCAGGCGCGGGCAAGGTCGATATGGGCCGCCTGGCCAAGCGCATGCACCCCGGCATCGGTGCGCCCGGCACCAAACACCCTGACCTCCTCGCCGCTAAAGCCCTTCACCGCCTGCTGCAGCGCCGCCTGCACCGAGGGGCCGTTGTCCTGTTGCTGCCAGCCGACATAGCCGGCGCCGTCATATTCGATGATCAGTCTGTAACGCGGCATCACCCCGGCCTTTGCGCTCTATTCAGCAATGATATCGTCGGACGAGGCCTCGAGCGAGAAGGCCGCGGCCATCAGCGCCTTGGTGTATTCGGTCTGGGGATGGTCGAAAATCTGCTCGGCCGGCCCCTGCTCCATCACCCTGCCGGCGCGCATCACGATGACCTCATTGGCCAGCGCCCGCACCACTTTCAGATCATGGCTGATGAACATATAGGCCAGATTGTGCCGTTTCTGCAGATCGCGCAGCAGATCGACGATCTGGGCCTGCACCGACATATCGAGTGCCGAGGTGGGCTCGTCCAGCATGACGAAATTCGGCTCCAGCACCATGGCGCGGGCCACGGCGATGCGCTGACGCTGGCCGCCGGAAAATTCATGCGGATAGCGGTCGAGCGCCTCGGCGCCGATGCCGACCTCTTCCAGCGCCTCGGCGGCGCGGCGGCGGCGTTCGGCATAGGAAAAGCCCCCCTGCACCACCAGCCCCTCCTCGACGATCTCGGAGATCGACAGGCGCGGGCTGAGTGAGCCGAACGGGTCCTGGAACACCACCTGCAGATCGCTGCGCAGAGGCTGCATCTCGCGAAAGCCGAATTGCTCGATATTATTGCCCAGATAGGCGATGCGCCCCTGGCTGGAGATCAGCCGCAGCAAAGCCAGCCCCAATGTGGTCTTGCCGGAGCCGCTTTCGCCGACCACCCCCAAGGTCTGGCCGGCCCGCACGGTCAGATCGATGCCGTCCACCGCCTTGACGTGATCCACGGTCTTGCGGAAAAAGCCGCGCTTGACCGGGAACCACACTTTGATGTCGTCGGCCTGCATGACGATTTCAGCCCTGTCGTCGCTTTTCGGCGGCTGGCCCGACGGCTCGGCGTCGAGCAGATGGCGGGTATAGGGATGGGCGGGCGCTGCAAACACATCCTCGGACGGCCCCTGCTCGACCATCTCGCCCTTGGTCATCACGCAGACCGTGTCGGCCATTTTGCGGACAATGCCCAGATCATGGGTAATGAGCAGCATGGCCATGCCGAGATCCTGCTGCAATTCGCGGAGCAGTTTCAGAATCTGCGCCTGCACCGTCACATCGAGCGCGGTGGTGGGCTCGTCGGCGATCAGCAGGTCCGGCTCATTGGCGAGCGCCATGGCGATCATCACTCGCTGGCGCTGGCCGCCGGAGAGCTGATGCGGATAGGCGCCGAGGCGCTGTTCCGGATTGCGGATATGCACCTTGTTCAGCAGCTCCAGCACCTTTTTGCGGGCGGCGCTTTCGCCAAGACCCCGGTGCAGGGTCAGCACTTCGCCAATCTGGCGTTCGATGGTGTGCAGCGGGTTGAGCGAGGTCATGGGCTCCTGGAAGATCATCGAGATCCGGTTGCCGCGAACCTTGCGCATCTCCTTGTGGCTGGCCCCGATTAATTGCCGGCCATTAAAACGGATCGAGCCGGAGGGATGATGGGCCGAAGGCGGCAGCAATTGCATGATCGAAAGCGCGGTGACCGATTTGCCGGAGCCGCTTTCACCCACCAGCGCCAGGGTCTCGCCCTTGCCGATGGAAAAAGAGAGCGGTTTGACCGCCTCGGTCTCCTTGCCGTCGGCGCGGAAGGTGACCGCCAGGTCCTCGACGGTGAGTAGGGTGTCTTCAGCGCGGCTCATTGGAAGGTCTTTCGGGGGTCAAAGGCATCGCGCACCGCCTCGCCGACGAAAATCAGCAGGCTGAGCATCAGGGCGATCACCGTGAAGCCGGCTATGCCGAGCCAGGGGGCCTGCAGGTTCGACTTGCCCTGGGCCAGCAATTCGCCGAGCGAGGCCGAGCCCGGCGGCAGGCCGAAGCCGAGAAAGTCGAGCGAGGTCAGGGTGGAGATGGAGCCGTTGAGGATGAACGGCATGAAGGTGAGCGTCGCCACCATGGCGTTGGGCAGCAGATGGCGGAACATGATCTTGGTGTTGGAGACGCCGAGCGCCCGCGCCGCCTGGATATATTCGAAATTACGCCCGCGCAGAAACTCGGCCCGCACCACCCCCACCAGGGCCACCCAACTGAACAGCAACAGGATGCCGAGCAAAATCCAGAAGCCCGGCTCGATCACCGCCGCGATGATGATCAGCAGATAGAGCGAGGGGATCGAGGTCCAGATTTCGATGAAGCGCTGGAACAACAGATCGGTCCAGCCGCCGAAATAGCCCTGGGCCGCCCCGGCAAGCACCCCGATCACCGAGGAAATCAGGGTCAGGATCAGCCCGAACAACACCGAGATGCGAAAACCGTATAAGAGCCGCGCCACCACATCGCGGCCCTGATCGTCGGTGCCGAGCCAGTTTTCCGCCGAGGGCGGCGCCGGGGCCGGCACTTTCAGGTCAAGATTGATGGTGTCGTAGGAATAGCGGATCGGCGGCCACAGCATCCAGCCGTCCTTTTCGATCAGCTCGCGCACGAAGGGGTCGCGATAATCGGCCTCGGTTTCGAAATCACCGCCGAATTTGGTCTCGGGATAGAAGCTGAACACCGGGGTCAGCCATTCACCCTCAAAGCTGACCAGCAGCGGCTTGTCATTGGCGATAAACTCTGAAAACAGGCTGATGAAAAACAGCAGCAGGAAAATCCACAATGACCAGTAGCCGCGGCTATTGGCCTTGAAATTGCGCCAGCGGCGGCGGTTGATCGGCGAGATCAGCGGTTTTTTATGGGCCACCGCCTGTTCGATGGCGGCGGATTTGTCATCGGCGTTGTTGAGCGGGGTGTCCTGATCCATCGGCTCACACCTCCCGCGCTTCGAAATCAATGCGCGGATCGATCCAGGTATAGGTCAGATCCGAGATCAGATTGACCACCAGGCCCATCAGCGAAAAGATATAGAGATTGGCGAACACCACCGGATAATCGCGATTGACGATCGATTCGAAGGACAAGAGACCGAGCCCGTCGAGGGAGAAGATGGTCTCGATCAGCAGCGAGCCGGCAAAGAAGGCCGAGATGAAGGCGCCCGGGAAACCGGCAATGATGATCAGCATGGCGTTGCGAAAGACATGGCGATAGAGCACGTCGCGCTCCGACAGGCCCTTGGCGCGGGCGGTCATGACATATTGCTTGCGGATTTCGTCGAGAAAGGAATTCTTGGTCAGGAAGGTGGTGGTGGCGAAGGCCGACAGGGCCATGGCGGTCAGCGGCAGCGCCAGATGCCAGACATAGTCCTTGGCCTTGCCCCATAGGGACATATCGGCCCAATTATCGGAAGTGAGCCCGCGCAGGGGGAACCAGTCGAGAAAGGTGCCACCGGCGAACAGCACGATCAGCAGCACCGCGAACAAAAAGCCGGGAATGGCATAGCCGATGACGATGACGCCGCTGGTCCAGACATCGAAGCGCGAGCCATCGGCGACCGCCTTGCGGATGCCGAGCGGGATCGAGATGGCATAGGAGATCAGGGTCATCCACAGGCCGAGCGAGATCGACACCGGCATTTTCTCGAGAATGAGGTCGATCACCGACACATCGCGGAAATAGCTCTCGCCAAAATCGAAGCGCGAATAATTCCACAGCATCAGCCCGAAGCGCTCATGGGCCGGTTTGTCGAAGCCGAACTGTTTTTCCAGTTTCTTGATGAATTCCGGATCGAGGCCCTGGGCGCCGCGATATTTGCCCGAGGACGAGGATTCGCCGCCCCCCGGCTGCACCGCGCGGCCGGCGCTGAGATCGCCGCCGCCGCCGCCGATGCGGGCAGTGGCCGAGACATCGGTTCCGGTGAGCTGGGCGATGACCCGCTCCACCGGCCCGCCGGGCGCGAATTGCACGATGACGAAACTCACCGCCATGATTCCGATAATGGTCGGTACGAACAGCAATAGCCGCCGCAGGATATACGCGCCCATGAACTCTCCCTATTCCGGCTCCGGCCTGGCCGGGTCGCGCCACCAGGTATCAACAATGCCCCTGGCATAACGCGGTTTGGTCTTTGGCCGGCCGAATATATCCCAATAGGCCAGATTGTGCGATCCCTTGTACCATTGCGGCACCCAATAACGCCCGGCGCGCAGCACCCGGTCGAGCGCCCGCGCGGCGATGATCTGCTCCGCGCGGCTGGCGGCGCCGATCACCCGGTCGGTGAGGGCGTCGATGACCTTGCTCTTGATGCCGGACATATTGTTGCTGCCGGAAATGTCGGCATCAGCCGAAGACCAGTAGCGGCGGATGCTCTCATCCAGAGTGACCGGCATGGAAAAGCGCCTGGTGGTGATGTCGAAGTCGAAAGTGTTGAGCCGCGACTGATATTGCGCCGGGTCGACCATGCGCAATTTGGCATGGATGCCGAGCAGGGTCAGATTCTTGATAAAGGGCAGGGTAATGCGCTCGAAACCAGGGTCGGTTTCCAGAAATTCGAGCGCGAAGGGCCGCCCCGCTTCATCGCGCAGCAAGCCATTGCGCACGGTCCAGCCGGCCTGCCGCAACAGGCGCGCCGCCCGGCGCAGCACGGCGCGGTTCTGGCCTTTGCCGCTGTTTTCGGGCGGGGTGAAGGGCTCGGCGAACACTTCCTCCGGCAATTGTGACCGGAATGGCTCCAGCAGGGCGAGTTCGGCCTTTGAGGGCGGGCCGGACGCCATCATCTCCGAATTCTGGAAATAGCTGTGGGTGCGCCGATAGGCGCCGTAGAACAGCACCTTGTTGGTCCATTCAAAATCAAAGGCCAGAATCAGCGCCTCGCGCACCCGCGGGTCGGCGAACTGGCGGCGCCGGGTGTTGATGAACCAGCCCTGGGCGCCGGAGGGGGTGTGGTCCGGCAGGGTCAGTTTTTTCACCCGCCCGTCGCGGATGGCCGGAAAGTCGTAACCGGTGGCCCAGGTCTTGGAAGTGAATTCCTCGCGCAGGGTGTATTCGCCAGCCTTGAAGGCCTCGAACTGGGCGGTGCGGTCGCGGTAATATTCGAACCGCACCTGATCGAAATTATGCCGGCCCCTGTTGACCGGCAGGTCAGCGCCCCAATAGTCCGCGACCCGCTCATAGGTGATGGTGCGGCCCGGCTTCACCGCGCCGATGCGATAGGGGCCGCTGCCCAGCGGCGGCTCGAGGCTGGACTTGTCGAAGGGGCGGGATGCGTACCAGGCTTTTGAAAAGATCGGCAGGGTAGCGACAAACAGCGGCAGGGAGCGTGCCTGGCGGCCGGAAAAACTTACCACCAGCTCGGCCGGGGCCTTGGCGGCGGCGCCCTGCATCTCGGCCAGCGCCTGGGTGATCAGCGGATGGCCTTTTTCTTTCAGGATATTGAGTGAGAAGGCCGCATCCTCCGCCGTCAGGGGCGAGCCATCGTGAAAGCGCGCCTCGGGCCTGAGGGTGAAGCTGTAGACATGGCCGTCATCGGAGACCGACACCGAGGCCGCCACCAGGCCATAAACCGCATCGGGCTCGTCCTCGGCCCGGACCATCAGGCTGTCGAAAATCAGCTCCAGCCCCTGGGCGGCATCGCCTTTCAGGATATAGCCATTGAGGGTGTTGAAGGTGAGATGGTTCTGGTTATAGGCGGTGGTCGGGCCGATCTGGCTGAACTTGCCGCCCTTGGGCGCCGCCGGATCGACATAATCGAAATGGCTGAAACCCGGCCCATATTTCAGATCGCCGAACACCGACAGGCCGTGGCGCGGCGCTGCGGCGCGAAGGGCCCCGGGCAGCAGCAGGGCGCCCACACCCATGGCCATCAGCCCGATGGTTTGGCGGCGGCTGACCCTCACATCCCTGAAGCGCCGGGGGCGGCTCATTTGGCGGCTTCCGTCTTGGCGGCCTTGGCCTCGTCATACCACCAGATGGCGGGAAAGCCGTCTGAATATTTAGGCAGCGGATCGGGGTGGGAGAAGCGGTTCCAGCGCGCCACCCTTGTGGCCTGCAGCCCCCAGCCCGGCACCAGATAATGGTTCCACAGCAGCACCCGGTCCATGGCGCGGCAGGCGGCGATCAGCTCCTCGCGGTCTTTGGCGAACAGGATGCGCTTGATCAGCTTATCGACCGCCTTGTTGCGGATGCCGCCATAATTGCTCGACGCCTCCCGGTCCGCCGAAGC
>PKTQ01000117.1 GCA_002869085.1 Hyphomicrobiales bacterium
CATCACGCAATTCATTTGACAAGAGACCGCCATGACCCTTGACGACGACACCATATTTCAGGAAGTCCGCCGGCTGCTGCAGCCCTTCAATGCCAAGAATATCGAGCTCAGCCTGGAAACCGACATGACCACCGACATGCAGATCGATTCTGTTTCGGTGATGGATTTCATCATGGAGGTCGAGGACCGGTTTGATATCGACATTCCGCTCAACCTGCTCGCCGACACACGCACGCTTCAGGAACTGGTCACGGTGATCCGCAACCAGATCGACAAGAGCTGAGGAGACCGGATCATGGGATTGCTCGACAAATACAAAGAACTGCAGTCGCGGCGCGACATGATGCTGGCCATGGGCGAAAATGCGCTCGGCCTGGTGATGGACGAGATGATCTCCCCCACCCGGGCCCGGCATAAGGGCCGCGAGATCATCCTGGCCGGCACCAATAATTATCTCGGCCTGACCATGGACCCGGCCTGCATCGAAGCCGCCAAGCGCGCCCTGGACAGTTTTGGCACCGGCACCACCGGCTCGCGGGTCGCCAATGGCACCTATAATCTGCATACCCAGCTCGAACAGGAATTCGCCGCTTTTCTGAAGCGCCGCCACGCCCTGGTGTTTTCCACCGGCTATCAGGCCAATCTCGGCGCCATTGCCGGGCTGGCCGGGCCGGAGGACACCATCTATCTCGATGCCGATTCCCATGCCAGCATTTATGACGGCTGCCTGCTGAGCGGAGCCAAACTGGTGCGCTTCCGCCATAATGACGCCGCCAATCTCGACCGGCGCCTGGCCAGAGCCGCCGACGAGCCGGGCGGCAAGCTGGTGATTATCGAGGGGCTATACAGCATGTTCGGCGATGTGCCGCCGCTGGCCGATTTCGTCGAGGTCAAGGACCGCCACGGCGCCATGCTGCTGGTGGATGAGGCCCATTCCTTCGGCGTGCTCGGGGCCAATGGCCGTGGCCTTGCCGAGCAGGACGGGCTTGAGGACGAGGTCGATGTGGTCGCCGGCACATTTTCCAAAAGCCTCGGCGCGGTCGGCGGCTTTGCCGCCAGCAACGACCCGCTGTTCGAAATGATCCGCCTGGCCAGCCGGCCCTATATGTTCACCGCCTCGCCGTCCCCGTCCATCATGGCCTCGGTGTCCGAGGCCCTGCGCCAGATCGGCAAGCGCCCGGAACTGCGCGAAAATCTGCGCCGCAATGGCCAGCAGCTTCATGCCGGCCTCAAGGCTTTGGGGCTCAGCCTGGCCTGCGACGAGCCCGGCCCGGTGGTCGCCGTGCGCATGGCCAATGAACTGGAAGTGCTGAATGTGTGGAACCGCCTGCTGGCCGGCGGGGTCTATGTCAATATCGCCCTGCCGCCGGGCACCCCCAACGCCACCTGCCTGCTGCGCTGCTCGGTTTCGGCCGCCCATAACAGCGCGGAGGTCGAGCAGATCATCGCCGCATTCGCCGAAGCGATCAAACCGGCCTGAAAATAAAAAGCGCCGGCGGTTTCCCGCCGGCGCTTTGGGCTAAAGCTACGCAATACCTGAAACTTGCCCTTTATTCTGTCCTGTATCAGGATCTGTATTGCTGAACGCGGGTGGCTCTCAATCCCTGCAATCCATGCTTATCGATCGACTCCTGCCAGCCGAGAAACTCCTCAACCGTCAATGTGTACCGCTTGCATGCATCCTCCAGGCTGAGCAGTCCGCCGCGAACCGCTGCAACGACTTCCGCCTTGCGCCGGATGACCCAGCGCTTGGTTTTCGGATTAGGCAAATCCGCTATGGTCAGCGGGCTCCCATCCGGTCCGATCACGTAACTTGCACGCGCCCTGTTGTACTCCGTCATGGCAATCTCTGTTTTTTCATTGACTTCACAACTTGGACACTACAGGAGGGGCCTTAAAATTCGCCTAAAGCGATGTTTAAAAATGATTCATCCTTTTTCACTCCCGGCCCGGCCGGCAAACCCCCTTTTGCACCTAACTGGCTGAGTTCGATTTGACCTCGGTGATATTGCCGAGACCGATCCGCACCCCGCCCACGCTCAGCACCGCTTCACTGCCGCTGAAATCGACCCCGTCCACGATCCCGGTCACGGTGGTGTCGGTCTGGACATTGGCGCCATCGGCATCCTTGGCATCGATGGTGATGCTGTAGACCCCTTCGGCGGAGGTGCCGCCGGCCAGGTTCTTGCCGTCCCACTCATAGCTGCCCTTGCCCGCCGACAGGCTGAGCTTTTCCGTATGGACGATATTGCCCAGGGCATCGCGAATGGTGATCGTGGTATTCTCCGCATCGCTGTTCAGCTTGTAGTCCCATTTGGCGACGCCATCCTTCAGATTGGAGCTGGCCCCCGCCGCCGTGACGGTCTTGCCGATGAAGCTGACAATGGCCGCGCTCGAATTGCCCGAGGTCACATTGATCAGGTTTTCCAGATTCTGATTGGTCTTGATGGTCTGCTCGACACTGGAGAACTGAACCAGCTGATTGGTGAACTCATTGGTGTCCATCGGCTCCAGCGGGTTCTGGTTCTTGAGCTGAGTGGTCAGCAATTGCAGGAACGAGTCGAAATTCTCGGCAATCGCCGCCGCGTCGGTCTTGGCTGTCCCGGAACTCGATGCCCCGGCCAGCACGCCGTTCAATGAAGACACACTCATCTCAATTCCTTTGCATTACACATGAAGGTCAACCCCGGCCGCATTGACATATCCGCGATAGACCTGCTCAGGCACCATGACCTCGCCGTCCTCCGCGCCCGCGCTGCCGCCGCCGGTCTGCGCCCCGGATTCGGCCTCGCCGCCGCGCTCAAAGCCCTGATTGCCCTGGCGCAGCGAGAAATTGAGCGAGTTCTTGTCCGTGTCGAGGCCGGCCGTGTTCAGAGCCCGCTCCAGCGCCCCCGCATCGCGGTTCAGCGCCGCCAGGGTTTCGGGCTTGTCCACCGCCATATGCGAGCTCACATGCCCGTCGCGCGATATGCTGAGGCGCACATCGATCCGTCCCAGCTCCGGCGGGTCGAGCTTGATCCGGAACCGGTTCTGTCCGGCCTGGAAATGATGGCCGATCTCCACCGCGATATTCTGGATCGGCAGGCTGGGCAGCCGGGCGCCGGCCGCCGCGGTCGTCGTGGCGGCGGTGATCGGCGCGGGCTTGGCAGCCGCCGCGTTCAGCCCGGTCTCGGACGCGCCGCCGCCGCTCGCCGCCTCGTCCTGGCCCGCCGGCGGTAATGTGAAGTCAAGACCGGCGGTGGCGGAGGCGGATTTCAGCAGCGGCGGCTTGATATTGGCCGGCTGGGGGCGGTTGATATCGGCTGTCTCGGCGCGCGCGCCGGCAGGACCCTCCGCCGAAGCGGCCGTCCTGGCCTTGCCGTCAGGCGCGGTTTCAGCCTGGATCGTTTCGCCGGATTTCACCGGCGCGCCGGACTTGCCGTCGGCCCTCAGGCCCCAGGCCTTCGGCGCGCCTTCAGTGGCGGCGGCGGCGGCGAATTCCGGCACCCGTCCGGGCCGTTCCCCCGCTTCCAGCATCGGTTTGCCATTGCCCCGGCGGGGCGGCTGGTTGGCGGCGGCTTCATCCTCGGGCGCCGCATCGGTATCGCTCACGCCAGTGGCGGCCGGTTGATTTTCAGTCTCGATTGCCGGCTCGCTCGTCTCGGCGGATGTCTTCACCGGCTGCCCGGTCTCGGCCGGTGCGGCAGGGGCCGGCTGTGCCGGCTCGGCGGCCCGCTGCGGTTGGGGCTGCGATGTCTGGCCGCGATGATGTTCGGCCCGATCGGCCAGCAGACCGGCTTTGGCCGGCTTGCTGTCCGCGCCCGCCTCCGGTGCCGGAATCTCCTCCGTCGCCTTGCTCGCGGCGGCGCTCGAAACTTCGTCCGTCTCTCCGGCGGGCGGTGCGCTCACAGCCGCTTCCGGCGGCAATGGCGGCAACGCGTCCTGCGGCGGATTGACAGAGGGCTCGGAATCCGGGACAACCTCGTCGTCATTGGCGGCGGCCGGAATTTCGGGCAATGCGCTCTCTTCGAGCGGCGGATTGGCAGTTTCCTGCGCGCCGGTTAAGATGGTCTCGGCCTCGCCCTTTTCCGCCGCCTCGCCGGTGCCGGCAAGCTCAGCGGCAAAAGCCGTGTCCGCGCCATCCTCGGATTTGGATTTCGCGGCGGCGGTTTTGGGTAGCCCGTTACTGGCCGTGACGGCGCCGGGTACGATCTGGTTTAACAAATTCTGGTCCTCGCACTAACTCGCCCTCACAGATGTGCAAACTTTGGACCAATCGGGACTGGCGTAATTTAACAAATGATATCAATATGATAATAAATTTGGGATCAGAGATAGACCGGGCAGGAATGACCAGGCTAGGCAATATTTTCTGCCCTGGGGGAGTTTTTTGCCATGATTGACGCAGCCGAAGCCCTCAGCCTTATCCCCCCACCCGCCCCCGGCGGCAGCCGCATCGCCGTGGCCATGTCGGGCGGGGTGGATTCCTCTCTCACCGCGGCGCTTTATGCCGCCCGCGGCTTTGAGGTGATCGGCATCACCATGCAGCTTTACGATCACGGCGCCGCTGTGGGGCGGGCGCGTTCCTGCTGCGCCGGGCGCGACATCCATGACGCCCGCGCAGTGGCGGACGCGCTCGGCATCCCCCATTACGTCACCGATTACGAGCAGAGCTTTGCCGGCAAAGTGATGCAGCAATTCGCCGCCAGCTACCGGGCGGGCGAAACGCCGATCCCTTGCGTGCTGTGCAACCAGCACATCAAATTCGTCGATCTTCTCGGCCAGTGCCGCGACCTGGGCGCCGAGGCCATGGTTACCGGCCATTATGTGCAATTGCGGCAGGGGCCGGACGGCCCGCAGCTTTATCAGGGCGCCGAGCCGAACCGGGACCAGAGCTATTTTCTGTTCACCCTCACCCGGGATCAGATGGACTATCTGCGCTTTCCCCTCGGCGGCTACACCAAGGACGAGACCCGCCATCTGGCCGCGCAAATGGGCGTCCCGGTCGCCGCCAAGCCCGACAGCCAGGATATCTGCTTTGTGCCGGACGGCGATTACAAGGCGGTGGTCGACCGGCTGGCCCACGAGAAGGAACAGCCTGGGGAAATCCGCCATCTGGACGGCCGGGTACTGGGCCGGCATCAGGGCATCAGCGGTTTCACCATCGGCCAGCGGCGCGGCCTCGGCGTGGCGGTTGGCGAGCCTTTATTCGTGCTACGTATCGACGCAGGCGAGCGGGCGGTCATTGTCGGGGATCGTGAGCATTTGCGGGTCAGTGAAATCCGGCTGCGCCAGGTCAACTGGCTGGGCGAAGTGATGAGCGGCACCGCAGAGCCCATTGACGTGCATGTCAAATACCGCTCGACCCAGGCCCCGGTTCCGGCGCGGCTGATCCGCGACGGCAGTGAAGCCATGGTGGAACTGGCCGAGGATCAATATGGCATTTCACCGGGCCAGGCCTGCGTGTTTTACGACGGCGCGGCGGAGGCCCGCCTGCTGGGCGGCGGCTGGATTTCGTCCCTCGCCCACACATCGCCCATAGCGGCCGGAGCGGGCCATGATAGCCAAAAAATATAATCGCCTGATGACACATTAAAACTCCGGGCTGGAAATTTGCCTTCAAACCTCCTAAATTCCATGCAAAGACGTGAATATTGATTTGATCATGCCGCTGCTTGTCTGCCCCCCGGGGCGATGCGGGTGGGGACAAGCATGATTAAGAAGCTCATGATGAGTGAGCTGTGATACGGGAAGACCGGTAAACCGGATCGGAGAAGGCGTGACTAAAATCTCAGGAATCGACAAGGCCGCCGTCATGCGCGCTTATGCGCGCTGGGCCCCCATCTATGATGCAACCTTTGGCATGATCGCCGATTACGGCCGCCGCCATGCGGTGGATCTGATCAATAAGCGCCATGGACGCGTGCTGGAAGTCGGGGTCGGCACCGGCATGTCCCTGCCGCGCTATAAGCGCCACCTGAAAGTCACCGGCATCGATCTGTGCCCGCAAATGCTCGACAAGGCCCGCACACGGGTCGACAAGCACAAGCTCGATCATGTCGAGGAAATTCTCGAAATGGATGCCGGCGCGCTCGAATTTGAGGACAACAGCTTCGATACCGTGGTCGCCATGTATGTGATGACCGTGGTGCCCGAGCCGGAAAAAGTGCTCGAAGAGCTGGAGCGGGTCTGCGTGCCGGGCGGCGAGGTGATTCTGGTCAATCATTTCAGCCAGGACCACGGCCCCCGCGCCTGGATGGAAAAAGCCCTGTCACCCTTTGCCGCCGCCATTGGCTGGCGTCCAGAGTTTCCGCTCAAAAGGCTGATGGGCCGCAAGAATCTGCGCCTGATCCGCCGGGTCGCCCTGCGCCCGCTTGGCCTGTTCACCATGCTGCGCTTCGCCAAGGAAGTCACCCCGACGACCGAAACCGCCTATCGGCACAACGATGCCTCTTCGGCCATCGCCGCCGCCTCGGTGGCCAAGGCCCAGACCTCCGATCTGCATCTGTAAAAACCGCAAGGGCCTGAAAAAGAATCCGATTATCTGCGGTTCCGCTTGACAAGCGCCGGGCCGGCTTTTTATATCGCGCTGAATACCATTCAAGCGCATGGGAGCAGGTATCAAACCCCGCTCCCGCATCACGGTGGCGGGGTAGCTCAGCTGGTTAGAGCAGCGGAATCATAATCCGCGTGTCGGGGGTTCAAGTCCCTCCCCCGCTACCAAGATTGCCTTCAGTCTCATCTCTTAAAAA
>PKTQ01000175.1 GCA_002869085.1 Hyphomicrobiales bacterium
CCAGAAAAAGCAGATTCTGCAACTTGGCCGGCGATAAAGAACGGGTGATGAGTTGCAAGCCGATGATCAAACCAATCAACTGAAAAGCAGCGACTGAAGCCCGCAAGGCTATGATTCCATTGCTTCCCAGCAATTTCATGATTCCGGCAGACCAGTAATATCGGCCGGGATCGTAAGCCATGAAATCACGAATAGGAACGTTCCCAAGCATAGTTTGCTTCACACCATACCAAAGAAACCCTTCATCCCACAGGCTAAACCCAACACTTCCCTGCCAATAAAAGGAGGTTATTACTGAGATTAACGAGAATAGCGCAATAATGAATATACTTTTATGATATTTAATATTTATATTCACGGCCTTCTTTCAGTATTCTTCAAATATTTGACCTTTATATATTCTTACTATATTATTCTCAATGTCTATGACATGGGGTTACACCGAATGATGAAGCGTTACGGCAGCAAATTTCCTGTCTTCCTTCCTGCCTAATCCCACCATCTGTCTATCATCGAGACTTGATATCAGAATTGAAGGGGTCAGGTTTTCTCGTAATTTTTTCAATACGTTTTGTCATCGACAAAGGTAGTGGCAGACCGGATTCCAATAGTTTCTTCAGCGCTTTATGGAAGAGTAATCTCGTAACATGTTTTATGGGATGCTTCCTTGCATCCAACAACTGCGCCGTGGCTTCCGCCATGTTGAAATCGCTTTGGCTCAGTTGCCGCTTCAGCTCTTCCAGGGAGGTATCGCGCTGCCCCAATTGCTGCTTCAGCTCTTCTATGGAGGTATCGCGCTGCCCCAATTGCTGCTTCAGCTCTTCTATGGAGCTATCGCGCTGCCCCAATTGCTGTTTCAGCTCTTCCAGGGAGGTATCGCGCTGCCCCAGTTGCTGCTTTAGCTCCTCCAGGGACATATCGCCCTGCCCCAGTTGCTGCTTCAGCCCCGCCATCAGTTCATTGCGTCTGTTCAGCTCTGTTTCATAAGCTTTTCTCATTGCGTAATGCGCATCACCAGCAATCACACTGACATCATTAAATCTGGCCCTATGATGGTCGAGAGCCTTGAGCGCTTGAGAATTGCTTTCGTCACTTTCCAGGGCCCGTAAGGCGGTGTGCACGTCCAAAGCAAGCTCTTCTATTCCGCTCCTGGGGCCTTTCTCTATCTCAGGTGTTGTATGATGCTGCTGACTAGGATTGACAAAATCCAACATCACCTCAGCCTCTACGTCAGCACAACGAAGTGCACTGGGAAATTTTGCTGCGATTTTATCGGCAACGGCTTTTGCATCTGCAATGAGGTCCTCATAGGATACGAATACCCTGGGCTGCCCTCTCGTGACGAATTCTGCATCGAGGATATGGCGAAGCCAGAGGAGCGTGCCAAAAGCTTCAGGAAATTGATCTCGCTTCTGAAGCGAGGCGGCTACCGGAACAGGGTGGCGGCTCGTATGTATAAAAAGAACCTCATATCCGAGGTCAGATAATATATCAGAATAAAATTGGACAAAACGCCCTATTCTTGGATCCTTCAAAACAATGAATGGAGCGCCTTCATATTCTGCTTGAAGCGTGTCCCCGATGATTTTCCTGTAATAATCCCGGCGCGGTTCCGGCAAATGATTATATGAAAATTCTCGCCAATCGTCCCAGCAGCTACTGCATTCAGCAAGCAATTCATCATTGATGGCAACGATATGCTCAGGCTCCCAATATCCTGAGCTGTTTTCTTCATTGGCGCCTAATAGATTCTTGGGAAGTTGCGCACCGCAGAGGCTCAGGATACGCGTCAGAACACTGGTCCCGGATCTATGCATTCCGAGTATGAGGAGGCATTGCTTGTTCATGATCTGACAGGTTCCGTAAGATTTTCCAGCCTAATGCGGAAGATGCTTCCTAGTATCAGTTACTTAATCACAACGAATCTGGCCACAGCCCCGATAAGGTCCAGAATTTCAGAAACCGGATACAAATTACAACAGATCTGCAAAGTAAGGGCGCAGCCTGAAAAAGGTCAAATGACCCAGCCACAACATGAACACTGAACCAACCCCATGGATCAGGAGTAATGTCAAGGACGGCACCTCGTTCCAAATCACCGCCTGACGTGTCAGTTCTATATATCCCGCCAAGGGATTCAAAAGGAGCCAAAATTGCAGATGATCGGGGGCTTTATCAATATTGTAAAATATGGGGCTGGCCAACATGATGACTATGGTAACACTCCTAAAGAGCGGAGCGATATCTCTCAAAACCAGCCCGATGCTGGAGAATAACCAGATCATTCCGATCAGGAACAGTCCGAACATGGCCCAGATAATCGGGACGAATAATATTGTAAAGCTGACCATTCCTTCAAAAACTATGTAAAACAAAATCAGTAGAGCCAAGCCAATTGCCCCTCTTAAGAGGGATGATATGACCGATACAAAAGCGATGATTTCGATTGGGAAGATGTTCTTTTTGACCAGGTTCACATTGTCTTTGATCAGTGTCGGTGCCGCACCAAAACAGTCTGCGAACACATGAAACAGAATCAAACCCGAGAAAACCACTAACGGATAGCTGACCTCCATACCGTTATGAGATGCCGTTCTTCCCACATTGTACAAAGCCAAAAAAATGAAACTATAAACTCCCAGCAGTACAAGCGGGGTTGCTATCAGCCATACCCAGCCCATGGCCGTGTCGCGATACTGGAGCATGATATCCCGTTTGACGAGAAGCCAGATCAGGTCCCTTGATGTCCAAACCCTGAGGAGTGTGGCGGGTAGATTGTTTGAGCGTTTCTCCTCGGGCGCCAAGGGGGAGATGGTTGATGTCATTGATAGCCAACCAGACCGCACAGATAGTTGCCATAATCACTGCCTTTGAGTGACCCCGCCAGTTTCAGGAGCTGTTCGTCGTTAATCTTGCCCATGCGCCAGGCAACCTCCTCCACGCAGGCGATACGCAGGCCCTGCCGGCGCTCAAGTGACCGGACATATTCGCTGGCTTCATGCATCGAATCGGGGGTGCCCATATCCAGCCAGGCAAATCCCCGTCCCAATTTTGCGATGTGGAGATTTCCCTGCTGCAAATAATGATTGTTCAGGTCAGTGATTTCGAGTTCGCCGCGTGGGGATGGATTGAGTGTTGAGGCAATTTTTGGCGCATTGTGATCATAGAGATAGAGGCCGGTGACCGCCCAATTGGAAACCGGGGTCCGGGGTTTTTCCTCAATTGATCGAATGGCCCCGGATTCATCGAACGTCGCCACACCATAGCGCTGGGGATCGCGCACTTCATAACAAAACACGGTCGCGCCTTCAGGGTGTTGGTTTGCGCCCCTCAGCGTTTCGACTAGATCATGCCCATAAAAAATGTTATCGCCCAATATGAGTGCGCATGGTGCGCCCGCAAGAAAGGTTTCTGCCACAATAAGAGCATCCGCCAGACCGCGTGGTTGGCTTTGACTCAGATATGTTAGATTTATCCCCCACTGTTGACCGTCGCCAAGCAAATCTCGGTAAGCTGATTGATCTTCCGGCCTCGTGATGACCGCGATATCCTGTAATCCCATCAACATAAGGACCGATAGGGGATAATAAATCATGGGTTTATCATAGATAGGCAGGAGCTGTTTCGACATGGCTAACGTGGCCGGGTACAGGCGAGTGCCGTTTCCTCCAGCCAAAATGATGCCTTTTCGCTTAAAAGTCATTGTAATCACTGCTTATATTTGATCCCCACGCTATGGAAATTATAGAGTCCATATGGTGTAATCAAGGCTTATTTATTGATAGGATTGAGTTTTCTGGAATTGACCTCTCTGAAGACGGGAGAGAGTTCTGGTATAATGCCACACTATATTCTTCAGCGATAAGTTACCTGAAAGTTAAAAGGCAGTTTGCAGATGGTAATGGGTAATGAACCTGTAATTGATGCTGAATCAATCAGCAAATCATATCAAATTTTTGCTCGCCCCGCGGACCGGCTGAAGCAGATTTTCTGGCGTGGCAGGAAGCGTTATTATAAGGATTTTTATGCACTCCAGAATATCGATTTCAAGGTTTACCGCGGTGAAAAAATTGGGATCGTTGGCCGCAACGGATCGGGGAAGTCAACTTTGCTGCAGATCCTTTGTGGCATTTTTCCACCGACCGACGGACGGCTGAAAGTAAACGGAAGAATAGCTGCGCTTCTGGAATTGGGTGCCGGTTTCAATGGTGAATTCACCGGCCGTGAAAATGTCTATCTCAACGCTGCAATTCTGGGATTGAGTGTTGAAGAGATAGACAGCCGGTACGAGCAAATCGTTTCTTTTGCCGATATTGGCGACTATATCAATCAGCCGGCCAAGAGCTATTCCAGCGGCATGTATATGCGGCTTGCTTTTGCCGTGGCGGTCTGTGTCGATCCGGATATTCTGGTTGTCGATGAGGCTTTGTCGGTTGGCGATGAGGCTTTTCAGCGAAAGTGTTTTGCCCGCATCGAACAGATCCATAAGCGGGGAGGCACAATCCTGTTCGTATCTCACTCGGCCCACCTTGTGGTGCAACTTTGTGATCGGGCCATCTTGCTGGATGGCGGTGAGATGCTGATGGATGGGGAGCCCAAAACAGTCGTCGGCAACTATCAACGGCTGGTCAATTTGCAGGGCGATGAGGCTGCGGTGATGCGCGAGACCATCCGGAGCCTTGGTGAGGAGCCCCACTCCCAGGAACCTTCATTGGAAACGGAACCTGTTTCCGCCCCCATATCTGAAGACAGCGAAACCGAAGCAACTCAAGATTCTGATCAGACCGACTTCCCAGTACCGGAAAAAACACCAGCACCCGAGAAACTGCATGGGAGCCACTTTTTTGATCAGGGGTTCATCACGCAAACGCAGGTTGATTATGTTTCACAAGGCGCCAAAATCTTTGATTTGCGTATCGAGGCGGAGGATTCGGAAAAAGTAAATCACTTGATACATGGCGAGGTTTACTATCTGCGATATTCAGTAGAATTTTTTCAAGATTTTATTTTTGTTGGATTTGGCATGGCAATAAAAACGAGGGAGGGCGTTTATATTTCAGGTGAACATAATTTGGAAAACAATGTTGGAATTGAGGTGAATGAGGGAGATATTGTTGATGTTACGTTCCCAATAGTCAACCGCCTGACACCCAATGTTTATTTTTGCAATGCGGGAGTTATCGAACAAAACGAGCATAAATTCCTGCATCGTATTCTTGACGGGTATATGTTCAGGGTCATTCCCGGGAAGACTGGCCAGAGCAGCACATGCCTGGTGAATCTGAAACCTGAGGATAAAGAATTGCACTATCAGATCCGCCCACGATCCAGGTAATCCTCTGCTGACCCGCCCCTGACCTGTTCTCCCCGAACTTCCCTCATTCAAACGGACAGCCTGCGCGTCTGGTTTTCATAATCTTTGGCATCGGATTGGGCGGGCGTGTCAGGCGAAGAGCCTTCACTCAGCTAATGCGCAAGGCGCGCCATCTGCAGCCCCGCGCCCTGTATAGCACGGCGCCATTTACCATCGAGGCTGAATATCCTTGTGGAACACAACGGAAACATGTATAAATGTTCTGGTTTTGTACATTTTCGTTGATTCGGGCCCTGAGCTGCTTTCACGGGTAAGTCTCGACGGATTATCCAGTGAGCCGGCCCGTGGCCGGTCAGGGGCCAGCGGGCGCTATATGGTGGGCCTGCCGGAGATGAAGTGGCGCGCACCGCCACGGCGGAGGAGAAAAGCGATATGCTGACCCGAAAGCAACTCGACCTGTTGATGTTCATCCATGAACGGCTGAAAGAATCGGGTGTGCCGCCCTCTTTCGAGGAAATGAAGGAAGCCCTGGATCTGAAATCCAAATCCGGCATTCACCGCCTGATCACCGCCCTTGAGGAGCGTGGCTTCATCCGCCGCCTGCCGCACCGGGCGCGGGCGCTGGAAATCCTGAAACTGCCTGACTCGGTCGGCGCCAGGGGCGGCAATGGCGGCAAGCGTTTCTCCCCCAGCGTCATTGAAGGCAGTCTCGGCCAGAACAAGAGCCATCAGCAGGATGTCGCCGGCGACATGGCCATTGCGGTGCCGGTAATGGGCCGTATCGCCGCCGGCACGCCGATATCGGCAATTCAGGATCATACCCGCAATGTCCAGGTGCCGCCTGAGATGATCGGCAGCGGCGATCATTTCGCCCTTGAAGTGCGCGGCGATTCGATGATCGAAGCCGGCATTTTCGATGGCGATCTGGCGGTGCTGAGGCGCAGCGACACCGCCCACAACGGCGATATCGTGGTGGCGCTGGTCGATGACGAGGAAGCCACCCTGAAGCGCCTGCGCCGCAAGGGCCAGTCGGTGGCGCTGGAAGCCGCCAACCCCGATTACGAAACCCGCATTTTCGGCCCCGACCGGGTCAAGGTCCAGGGCTGTCTGGTCGGCCTGATCCGCCATTACTGAACCGGATCACCCGCAAGCGGATTGACCTCGCGCCTGGCCCGCCAAAATTAGGCGGCGCAGCTGCGCACCTGATGGAACATGTCACCTGAACGAACCCCCGCCCGGCCGGCCGCTGCGGCTCCATGGCCGCCGGCCATCCGCGCCGGCCGCATGGCTAAGGCGCATATTCCCGCCGGCCGTCACACGGATTTCATGCGCGCCCCGGCGTTTCAGGTCTTCACCGGTAATGACGAGTGCCGCGCCGCAATCCTGCC
>PKTQ01000139.1 GCA_002869085.1 Hyphomicrobiales bacterium
GCAACATGCGGACGAGCTGGAGGATGTGGACCAGGAACTGGACGAGCTATTTGTGCGCCATGTCCGCTGCACCCAAAGCGCCGAGGACAGCAAGCAGATCAACAATGTGCATAAGGGCGCGATCATCATGGCCGGCAGCGGCATGTGCGATGCCGGCCGCATCCGCCACCACCTCAAACACCGGCTGTGGCACGGCAACACCACACTGCTGCTGGTCGGTTATCAGGCGGAAGGGACGCTGGGGCGGCTCTTGCTCGACGGGGCGGACAGGGTGCGCATCCAGGGCGAGGAAATCGAAGTGCGCGCCAAAATCCGCCAGCTCGAGGTCTATTCAGGCCACGCTGATGAAAGCGAGCTGGTAGACTGGCTGGTCGATCGCCAGCCGCTGCGGCGCGGGTTGTTCCTGACCCATGGCGAGGAGAAGTCGATTGCCGCGCTGCGCCAGGCCGTCATCAAGCGGGGCTTCGATCCTGACCTGATTGCCATTCCGGCCATCGATGACGAGATCGTCCTGTCGGATCAAACGGCGCCCGGCGATTTCATCCACAAGACGCGCCGCGCCCCCCAGGAGGCCCTGAGCGGCCTTGACTGGCACAATGATCTGGCGGAGCTGCAATTGGGGCTTAAGCAAGCGTTCGACAAGGCCGCGGACAAGAAAGCCCGCAAGGCCCTGGTGCGGCGCCTGTGGCGGGCGATCAGGCATAAATAGATACCCGTGCGGGCTCTGGACCGGAGGGGGTTATGTAGAGAGGGGGGCAGGATTGCGAGTTCGCTTCGCCGCTCGGCTCCGTGACTGTGTTTTCTCGCGCACACTCAATCCAATGCTGATGATATGAAATCCAAACGCGCAGACTCTCGTTCGGAATGAGGAGGACTCGGGGTGCAGGTCACACCGTATCTCGTGAAATTGTTGGCGTGAACAGACTTTAATCCTACAGGCTTTCGAGACGTTCTTTATTTCTCCAGTCAGTTGTAGAAATGACAACTTGAGCCGTACTACCTTGCCTTTCGTGGTTATGTTGTTCTCCAGATGGAGAAGATTGTTGATGCAAATTCAATCTTACCGCCGGTGGCGGCACGACCACACCAATGAGGCCTGACTGCCAAGTCAATACCGTCTCAATACACATATATCGTTCCGTCCTACAAACCCCCGGATACTGCCGGTATTTCCTCTGCTTCTTCTTCATGTTTGGTTTTTCTCTATGCAGGCAATTTTTTGCATAGTGATTGTGGAGAGTTGTTAGCAAATTGTACCGGAAAGATCTGTATATTTTGGATAAACGCAGTTTCATGTTTAAAAACCACAGGTAGATAATTTTAATTTATAGCCAACTTAAAGTTGACTTTCTCAGCTAACCTCCATATATTTTTTGAATGTACGGCAGAGGAGCATTTAATCATGCGCCAATTGTTTATTTTTGTCTTTCTTGTTTATGCGGTTGTTATTGTATTCAGGCCAGTACTTGTGTCTTTCGCTTATGCTTCTGATGATGCCCTGCCGGCTATCTCGGGGAAAATTTCAAAAATAGTGTCCACAAGCAGTGGCGATATCAATCAACCCAACGTTGCATCACGCAAGGCCTTAGTGATCGGCATCCGTAATTTCGATCATTTAGATGAAATCCCTAGTGGCAAGCTAGATGCCGAAACCTTTGGTCGAAAGCTCGAATCCCTTGGATTTACCATTATTTATTCGATTGATGAGGGCAGCCAAGCAGTTTGGACCAAAATTTCTGATTTCGAACGTTCAGTCGAGCCCGGTGATGTGGCGCTGTTCTACTACTCCGGTCACGGATTTCAGCATAAAGGACTGAACTTCATGACTGCTAGGGATACACCCAAACCGATACCTGCAGACGATTTGCTCGACATGACAGTTCCGCTTGATGATATAGTCAACCGATTGAGAAAACGAAAGCCCGGGTTTAGTCTTATCCTGATCGACGCTTGCCGCGAAAACACTTCAATGATCCAGTATCCGAATGGTACTAGTAAGTCCCTAGGCAAAGAGGGATTTGCGAGCATTCGAACGCCACCCCCGCACATGGTTATGGGTTTTGCTACCTATTTTGGAAAAACCGCGCAGAGTTCCAATGATCCCAATAAAAACAGCGTATATACAAGATATCTCAACCGATATATTGACCGCAAAGATACTGAGATTATCGATATCTTAAGCCGATACGTCGGACAGGAAGTTAATGCCGCACAACCAGGACAGGTCCCGGAAACTAGAGTGCTGCCCGCAGGCTTTTTTTATCCAAAGCGCGGAGCGCTTGTCGATGGTATTGAGAAGAATAGCTGGAACAATGCTCTGAGGGCTAATTCCTACGGCGATGTGCAAAAGTTTCTATGGCTCTGGCCCGTTGGTCGCTACGCTGCGAAGGCCCGCAGCTGGCTGTCGGAAAATCAAAAACTCAAAAACGTTGCTGCATCGCGAAAAAGTATCATTCTATCCGCTTCGATCAGGTGGGGTAATAGTGGCCAGTCCGGCTCCGTTAGGAAGCTTGATCCAGTCGGGCTCAATATGGACCACTCTTTCATCAATATGGGTCACTCTTTCGATAAGCCATACCTTACGGCGTTGTCGCGCAATGGTTTTGCAAATCTAGCCCGAGTTGAGCGCGACTTTTCAGCTTACGCAAAACCTGATGCGGGAAGTAATCCAATTGCGTCTATTATACCAGGACAGTCAGTGAGGGTGACCACCCCTATCAAAATGGATGTCAACAATCCACGCAACTATTTTACCGAAGTAGAAATCAATCCTAATAGCGAATATGCGAAAAAAGTCTTCATCAAGGATGCGTTCGTGGTCAAGACATTCTGGAGCCCGCTCTGGATAACAGTTGAGTTGAAGCCCATGAGTAACGTGGATATCGCACAAGATGATGTTCGGGTGGCATCCATCACTCATAGATATATTGGCAAGAGCGATAATAAGGCATTCGAAATCAAGGCTGGGGTTAGCCTTGCTAAGATCAAACCCTATATTGAAAGCATTTACAAAATGGCAGGGAGCCAAGCACCTCTTGATATGAGGTCGGTATTTGCCAAGGTGGTGTTGACGCAGTCAACTAACGAAAAACACGAAAAGAATACACGCAACGCCTTGCTTTATTTGCGAAGCCTACAGGTGAGTAACTTCTTGCGAAAAATAGGTCTGAAGCGCGAGAACGTTTTCGTTGCTGAAAAGTTGCCGGAAGTGGGGAAGGAAAAAGCAATACAAAAACACACTGATCACATTCAGATCTATTTGCCATCCGTGAATTAATCGATTTGAGAGGGAGTCATGGCCAAATATTATTTCTCCTGCGGTTTAGCCTTGTCGTTGGTCTTGCTGACTGCGTTTACCGTCATTGCCGAACAGCGTGGGTCAAAACCATTTCGCGAGGCTATCGAACGTTATTATAGCAAACCTTCTCCAGTAAAAAGGAAGATCATCGGGGGCGTATATACTAAGTGGGAGAATAACAAATGGCAGGTCGCTCTTCTTGTTTCGTGGATATCGGATCCTGCAAAAGCTCAGTTCTGCGGTGGATCGATTATTTCCAAGAGTTGGGTAGTGACCGCCGCCCATTGCGTTAGCAACGACATGCACCCCGCTGATGTAAACGTTCTGAGCGGTACTGACACTTTGGGAGATGGCGGCGTGCGCCTCAACGTGTTGGAAATAATCACGCATAGAAACTACGACGATCTACCATATAACAACGATATTGCTCTATTGCGCGTCGATGGAATTCTGAAAGGTGAGGCAATCGCGCTGGCCTCTGCCGCCGATGAAGTAAATCTAGGCCAGAGCGTTTCCAATATCACAGTCACCGGCTGGGGTGTCACTGAAACTGGTAAAACGTCTGAAAGACTGAAGCGAGTAAGTGTGCCCTACGTATCGCGTAAGAAATGCAACAGCCCACCGAGCTATCACGGGAACATCACCGACCTGATGATCTGCGCCGGTTACGACGAAGGTAGAAAGGATTCTTGCCAAGGCGATAGCGGCGGCCCTGCGGTTGCTGCTGGCAAGCTTTATGGCATCGTCAGTTGGGGAGAAGGTTGCGCTGACCCTTTTAAGTATGGAGTATACACAAATGTCGCGAAATTGTCAGAATGGGTCACATCCTGCTTGAAAGATCCCGGGGCTTGCGCTAGTGCGACCGCCACTAAGAGTGAGACAGGCAAGACTTCCATCGCTGGCCTGAAGCGCAGGGCGGACCGAATGTTCAATGCGCAACTTGCCAAGCAGGTGCGTCACCAGATAGATGAAGAGGTGGCCAAAATAGCACGCGCCAGTCCTGGCAACAGCAAAATGGCGAGCAAATCGTTGTTGACCGCTTATCTAGCGGATCGTTTCTACAATAGTCTCGGTATCGGCGAATACGCCAATACGCCGACCGTAAGGTGGAACGGTTTCGACCTCGAGAACAATCGTCCACGCTTTATCTTCCTTCCCGACAAAACCAACGCTTTTTCATACCGTACCGCCACTGGACGGACGATTACTCCAGGATTAATGAACACTGATGGCGGCTCAGTGCCTCTCATTCTGCACCCCATTCCGAAATTCTCGGCATGGGGATACGGTCCTGGTTACATCATTCATGACTGGATTTTCATTGCTCATAAGTGCGGAACAGCGCCAGACAACAACATCAGCTTCAAAGATTCCGCGATTATTTTGGCTGAAGCACTGAAAACTCTTATGGTGGTCGGTTTTGATGACTATGATGGCGCTAGACGTATGATGCCTAAATCTGAGGATGCGCTGTATCTTATTTATCTTGCGGTTCGCTCGAAAATAGCTGAAGGGCTTTGGAGAAATACCACCAATGTCACTTGCCGATAGAAGCAGACGGTATTCTGATAGCCACGTCCCATGACCTGCTCCTTGAGCCTCCCTCATTCATAACGAGAGTCTGATAGCTTCGCCCTTGTCGTGAACCGGCCTTCGCNCCCCCGGCCAAAAACCAAAAAACCCCAACCCGGAGGGCTGAGGTTTTTTGATTTTGGTTGCGGGGGCAGGATTTGAACCTGCGACCTTCAGGTTATGAGACTGATTATCAAGTTAATATCTTATTGATATAATGAGTTATTTATATTCTTATTCCACAACTGTGTAAAGTTTTGTGTAAGGTTTTTCGACTTTTTTCGCCTAATTCAGCGAAAAAATATTTTTTAGGCCCAAAAAGCCTGTGAAGGGCGATTGAATCGCCATCAATTTGAGGGGCATATCAAAAAATTGTTTTGAAATACCCCGTCTATTGTCTGGTCTTCTTTAGAACAGACCAGTCTACGTTTTATTGTGGCGGCGCTATCCGCTTGAAACACCACAATAAAATAGTTCCCCCCGCGTTGTCTCGCTGCGCTCGACCCCAAACGCTGGCCTTCAACAAATCTAAGCTCTACCGAGACTAAGATTTTGTAATCAGGCTCAGCGCCCGTCACTGGCCTAGCTAACGCAAAAAGGCCAGCGCCGCGACTTCGGGTTCAGCCACCTGCACTAACGTATAACGGTGGCCTTCACCCCATCGTTTGGGGTCGAGCACGCACCTACGTGACGACATAAACCCGCTTCCTACCGGTCGCGGATTTCTGTCTACTCCGGTGGGCCGACAACGCGGGGGGCACGTTTAGTGGTTAAGACCACTCTCCGTGTTGGCCTGCCGGCCAGGGGACAGGGGACTGTCCCTCGGTTTCCGATCCACCGGTGAGGCGGTGGATCGGATCAATATTTGTTTCGGAAGAGATCCGAAACGAGGACGTTGTCACCGCTGGCCCACGGCCAAGCGGTGTCCTTTTTTCCGCTCTGAAAGAGCGGTACGGTTTTTCGGCGCACGGGTTTTTCCATTTTACTGACCACCCTCAAGCGTAAAGCTGCGACGCTATCGCGGCGGGCTTGACCCGGAGCCTCTCTGTCAGTGACCGAGTTTGCGACGAGCAGCTTCACCCGCTGATCGTCAAAGACGATTATCAGCTTCAACGCAAAAATGCTTATGAGTGAAAATTATCTCGATGCCATCGAACATCGCTTAAACGGCTTGTTCGATGAGGTCGCCGCTGGCGACACCTCTCGAACAGAGGCTGTCAAATTCATCAAAGATGAAATCTTAGCCAGCTGGAAGCGCGGCCGCCAAAGCGGCCGTAAGCAGCCACAAAAATCTTCACCGGACACACCGGTTGAAGAAGTGGCTGTCGCCCAGCAATAACTGGTTCGCAAAAACCCCGTCCAGGCAGATGCCCGAGGACGGGGTTTTTTCGTGTTTGCCGGAAGGCATCCCCAAATCAAATCAGGATTTGATTTGCCGGGAAGGGGACGCTCGCACGGTTCTTCCCATGATACCGAAAACAGCAGCCGTCAAGGCACCCACAGCTTTGGCAGTGGTTTTGGATTTTTCGTTTGGGTGCCCCGCCTCTGACTAGCTGCTTGGTTTCCGGTAGAGCTCATGGCGAACCGTCGCTAGCCGGCGGTTGGTCGAATTTATCAGCTCTAATTCAACATCACTTATGCCTGCAAAACAGCCAACGTTCATTCAGCGTATTCGCTTGCTCGAATACTGCTCCCATATCGTTGATGGGTACGCTCAGGATTTCATTGCTGAAGCTACCCACGGCGACTTCGAGAAACTCTCTGAAGTTGCCGATCTTCTTAACGATGAGGTTGTCCGCATGAAAGCGGCCAATGAGCGCTTTGAGAAAAAGCGCCAGGCCCGCAAAACGGGCACGAAAAAAGCGCCGGTTAAGGCGCTTCATCGGGTTGCTGACGAGGCCTGTGGCGCCTGTCAGTAACCTCCCTTACAAGCTTAATCATATCACATCCTATGGGATTAGACATGTATCTCGAAGCTTCACGATTTGTCACTCGTGAGGAACGCGAAGCGACCACTCTCTCCATCGATGGTGAGGAGATCGAAGTCGTAAGCAACCGTGGTGACGACCACGTTTGGCGAGAGATCGGAGATCTGACTGAACTTCGATTTGACGCTGGCTATTGGCGCAAGGCCAATGCCATCCACCGCTGGTTTGTCGATCACGTCCAAGACGGGAACGATGACTGCGGTACATACTACGTCAGTCGCGAAAAGCTCGAAGAGCTGCTCCGCACCGTCAATGCCGTCCTCAATGCTTCCGAGCTAGTGGACGGAAAACGATTTGCCGGAAAGGCCTTCGAAGGCGACGAACTCGTCACGCAATTCGAAGACGGCAAGACCATTGCTGATCCGACCATGGCTGAGCAGTTACTGCCCAGCCAGGACGGTTTCTTCTTCGGTTCAGTCGAGTACGATCAGTGGTATTACGATGATTTGGAACTGACCAAATCCATCCTTGAGAAAGCACTCAAGGCTCCAGGCAATCTGGAATTCTACTACCGCTCATCCTGGTAACAGGCTTTAAGCTAGCCAGAGAAAGCCCGCCAAAGGCGGGCTTTTTTGGTGTTCACTGACAAGCCATGGCTCCCCATATTTTGGCCTGCGGCGCAAAAGGAGGAGCCATATGTGACCCGTTTCGAGGGAAGGGAACCACAAACCTCTTCTATTCCTGCTATCTATCCCACACGGTTTCGGATGCAACTGGCTAGCTTCCAAGGAGCATCTGATCATGCTTGTTGATGTCATTTTTATCAGGCAATGTCACTGAGCGGATATTCCATAGCTGCTAGTTAATATGGGGGGGTCGAAGTGATTGCGTTTAGGGATATCGATGACGAAGACCCAGCGCTGACATATTCTCCGATTGTTCGTGGATGTGAGAAGGTTTTCTCCTGGATCGCCCAACATGGCGGGATACCTCTCACACCTTCAAAAGTATTCAAGCGGGTCTTTGTGCATTGGGCCGCTAAAGAGTTCGACTGGCCAGGCCACACTGAAGCTGATCTGTTTGTCGTCAACAAGGTGCTGAACGAATATGATTTTATACCACTCACGCTTTTGCACGATCTGATGATCGCAATGAAGCTTGGACGGCACTACAAAGGTGAGTTCAAGCTTACAAAGGCGGGCAAGGCGTTGGTTGACCACCCAGGTCAGATCTTCGCTGAAATTGTTCCATTCTACCTTTTTCGAGTGGATCACGCTCAGCTCTCACGTTTCGATGATGATCCAATCCTCGGCAACTGGGATATCTTTCTGAACGTTCTTAATGTGGAAACCGAGAATGGTGCCACCGGTGCTGATCTGCGACGCGTACTCTACGGTGAACCCGAAAGGGTGCCGTTTCAGAAATACGACGACACTCTAGGCAGCCTCTATATTCAGGTTCTCCGGCCGCTCTGCTGGGCGGGTCTACTGCATCAACAACGCAGTGAGGACAGTTTCCGCAGTGAGGACGCCGTGTTCAGGAAGACACCTCTGTGGAAGGCTGTGTTGCAATTGGAGACGGACAGTATGGTGTTGGGTGAGACCAAACACTAACGGCCCTAAGCTGATCTTCAGTGACGTTTCCGATCCTGTTGTAGAAACAGCGAATCCGGTCATTCGCTCAAACTATGCCATCCAATGTTTAGTCAGATATTGGATTCGCTACAGTTTATGCGACTTTCAGCCATTTGAGCTCATCACTATCAATTTGCTTTTTGAACTTGACGCCGTAACCTTTCGAGTCAGCTCTAACTATCTCTGCCTCTATTGTTTTGCCATTGGCAAATTCAAAGGCTATCGCATCACCAATCACCAAGTTTGCGACACCATCGATTTTGGCACCACTGGGGCTGATATCAACCATAGTGAATTGGCTCCTGCTGCCTTCATTGTTGATAACGATGACGTGATTCATCTTCTCACGTAGATTGACACGACGCTCCTCAACATCCTTGGCAACATCAGTCAGGAATGTATCGACATTCTGCGATAGGCTATGTGTTGCCTGAGTTAACAAATCAGACATTGACTTAACTTTCTTGGCCTCTTCAGCTGTTTCGTTGATCGCCTGATTGACTGTTTCGACGCTCATGGCCGCCTGATTGGTTTCATCTGAGGTCATCTGGACAGAACGAGAAATTTCAGCCGTCGCAGATTGCTGTTGCTCAATTGCTGCAGCAATTGCGGATGTTACGTTGCTGATGTCTTTGACCTGATCGGTTATGGAGCGAACGGCCTTGGCTGCGCCGTGTGTCGAATGCTGGATCGAAGAAATTTGAGTGGTGATCTCATCAGTGGCCTTTGCTGTTTGCTCAGAAAGCTGCTTTACCTCCTGTGCAACAACAGCAAATCCCTTGCCAGCGGAACCCGCTCGCGCGGCTTCGATCGTTGCATTCAGGGCAAGCAGATTAGTCTGCTCAGCGATTTCCTGAATCAGCCCGACAACATTACCTATCTTATCGACTGACTGAGACAGTGATGTCACGTCCTGATCTGTGGAAAGGGCAGTATCAGATGCAGTTTTGACCGTTTCATTCACTTTTTCGATCTGAGAGCCAATTTCCTGAATTGAAGCGGAGAGTTCTTCAGTAGCCGTGGCAACGATCTGCACATTCTGAGACACACTTTGGGTTGAGTGATGCGCCGTATTGGCGCCTTTCGAGGCCCCTATAGCCGCATTATTCAAGGTCTCTGAAGATTGGAGCATGCCTTGGGTCTGATCATCAAGCGTAGCATGGGTTGTATTTACAACGCCTCTGAATTCCGCGATGATCTTTTCCATGAAGCTTTGTTTCTGAGCCTCCATTTCCCGTTCCTGCTGAGTACTCTTTTCAAGCTGAATACGGCTAATGGCATTCAAACGGAATACCTCAACAGCACGGGCCATCTCCCCGATCTCATCATGACGTTCTTGCCCCATCGATACAGCATCGGTGTCATTCTGAGCGAGAGACCGCATGGTTTTTGTCAAAGAGAGGATGGGTTTGGAGATCGATCTTGCAATTAAATAGGAGACATATGAAGTTAGTAGGAACAACCCCAACAAGATCAGAGCTAGAGTCCAGAAAGCCTGAGCGGCTTTACTTGCGGCTAGGTTAGCCAGACCAACAATTTCGTTAGCAATCTTGTCCTCGACTTTCTTTAAAGCATCAATACGGCGGGTGCTAGCCGTAAACCATGCGCCACCTGATACGGATGAAATGTTTTCGCCGAATGGGTTGGCATAGGCCAGCTTCCGCATATGAGCTACATCACCCTGAACCGAGCCAGAGAGCACGTCCTGATAGAGCTTTTGTTGCTCGCCAGTAGCGTTTTGTTTGAACAGGTTGAAGTAGATATCTTGCATGGCGACAAAGCGAACAAATTTGCGGTGGAAGCCAGCTTTAAACTTGCCAGAACCAAATCCTGCCGCACCCATGGCTCGTTCTAAACCTGCACGTTCTTTGCCCTGGAGGAAGGCCGTATAGGCTGTAAAAGACCGGATCATGGTTGCACTATCGGAAATGTCGGCTACGCTCTCCACCATAGACAGGAGGTTAGCGATTAGTGGGGTATAATAGCCGGCCATTTGAGGCACTGAGATCTGAAACCGGTCAACTTCCTTACGTTTGGTCTCCAGTTCTTGCAAAGCCTTCTGAGATTTGGACAGACCGTTCTGGAACGCCGCAGACTTGATTTGTTCGGAGGCCTTTTCCACAGCCGCACGGAATCTTGTGAGTGCTTTATCTGTGTCTGTTCTGCGCCCACCGATTGCATCTGCAAATTTCTTGCCCTTGGAGCCGATGAATCCTGCTGATGTGCCTCGTTCTTTTTGCAGTTCATGCACCAGGTTTGAGATTGATGGCGCAACCTTGATCACCTTCACAATGGCGGATGCCTTTTTTGAATTTGTTCGCTGATTTAACAGATCTGTGATTCCAAGCGCCAGCAAAGCGAGCAACGGTATCAAACACAGGACGAGTATCCTGGTATTGATAGATGTATTGTTCAAAAGACGAACCATCATATGAACCTCGGTAAAATTGGATACACGCAAATGTGCAGCAATTCTTGGATAGCAAATGAAGGTTAACTAGATTTTAACCGACCTATTGACTGAGTCAGAGATTAAATTTTCGAATATGATATTCCCATGTCATCACCCACCGACCTTCCGCGAAATATCATGAACTGCACAACAAGAATTACTGCTCATGCTGACACAATCATCACGTTGATTATACGGAATATTATTCGATGAAGGTGAAGAATTTGCGCAGAATAGCCAAGGTTGGGAGTAAATATTTTATGGCCATTCTGCGCTTCATCTATTGAGCGAGGACTCTTTCAGATGAATGCAGAGTGATTCTTGTAAAAGTTGGGGTCATGAAACCCCTCGGCACAGGAGATATATTAGCATCGCTCCAGCAATCAGACATAGAGTTGATAAGTTGCGAACAAGTTAATTGTTAGACCATTATCTAGCGCAATTGGTCGCATCTGGCAGCATAGCTCGAATACTGTTTTCGTGAACTTCCACATTATAGCGCCATTGGCATGTCTCTCCCGCAATATATGCGGCTATACCCGCTGAAATAGATACAAGGCCCCTCAATCTGTAAACATTTGTCTTCGGAAAAAATGTGTAATTTGCACTGAGGGGTCGATAGTGAATAAGACAACACATATGAGCTAGGGTCAGGACTCATTGATTGATCCAGAAGATGACTGCTGCTGCGATGCAGATTGCCGACATGAATGTATGTGCACAGCGGTCGTATCTGGTTGCAA
>PKTQ01000069.1 GCA_002869085.1 Hyphomicrobiales bacterium
AGGGGGTGTCGTTGGCCATGGCCACCGCCTCTTCTTCGGTGTCGAAACTGTAAGGCGGGGCGACGGGGCCGAAAATCTCCTCATTGGCAACCGCCATATCGGTGGTGACGTCGCAGATCACCGTTGGCTCGAAGAACATGCCGCCGAGCTCGTGGCGCTTGCCGCCGGTGAGCACCCGCGCGCCCTTCGCAAGCGCATCGGCCATATGGGCCTCGACGCTGTCGATGGCGGCCTGGTTGATCAGCGGCCCCTGCACCACACCGTCTTCGGTACCAACGCCCACTTTCATCTTTTTCACCTCGGCGGCGAATTTGGCGGCAAAGCTGTCGTAAATGCCGGACTGAACCAGGATGCGGTTGGCGCAGACGCAGGTCTGGCCGGCATTGCGATATTTGGAAGCCAGCGCCCCGGCAACGGCGGCATCGATATCGGCATCGTCAAAGACGATGAAGGGGGCGTTGCCGCCCAGCTCCAGCCCGACCTTTTTGACCGTGCCGGCGGCCTGGGCCATCAGCAGCTTGCCGATTTCGGTTGAGCCGGTGAAGGTGATCACCCGCACCGCCGGGTTGGCCGTCATCTCGCCGCCAATGCGGCTCGCCTTGCCGGTGAGAATATTGAGGGCGCCGGCGGGCAGACCGGCGCGATCGGCCAGTTCGGCCAGGGCCAGGGCGCTGAGCGGGGTTTCATGGGCCGGCTTGCACACCACCGTGCAGCCCGCCGCCAGAGCGGGGCCGGCCTTGCGGGTGATCATGGCGATGGGGAAGTTCCACGGGGTGATCGCCGCCACCACACCGACGGGCTGGCGGATGGCCAGCAGGCGTCGGTCATTGGCCGGGGCCGGGATGGTCTCGCCGTAAACCCGCTTGGCCTCTTCGGCATAGAACTCGATGAAGGCGGCGCCGTAGGCGACCTCGCCGCGCGCCTCAGCCAGGGGCTTGCCCTGCTCGGCGGTCATGATCCGGGCCAGATCCTCGGCATTGGCCATGATCAGGTCGAACCAGCGGCGCAGCACCGCGGAGCGCTCTTTGGCCGGCCGCGCCCGCCAACCGGCAAAGGCGGCCTCGGCATGGGCAATGGCGGCCTTTGTCTCCTCGGCTCCAAGATCGGGAATGGCGGCGATCCTGTCGCCGCTGGCCGGGTCGGTGACCGGGGTCACGGGCTCGCCGACCCATTCGCCATTGATATAGCATTGCTGCTTCAGCAATCCGGGATCATCAAGTTTCATTTGCACACCTCAGTCTTATCTGTTTGACCTTACCTATCATGCGCCCAGCCGGGCGCAAAGCGGCAAAGCAGCCCTGCCCGGTTCAACCGCCGGTCCCGATCCGATCCAAGAAGCGCCGATGCAGGGCCGGTCCGGCGCCGAGCAGATCGCGCCGCACCGGGCTCGGGGCGTTATAGCGCAGCGGCTGCTCCCCCTGCGCGGTGAGCACGCCGCCGGCCTCGCGCAGCAGCAGATCCCCCGCCGCCAGGTCCCATTCGCATTTCGATGACGGCGCATAAAGCGCATCGAAGCGTCCGGCGGCCACCTGGGCCAGGCGGTAGGCAAAGGAATTGCGCTGCTCGATGCGCATTTGCGGCCAGGGGGCGGCCCAGCGCCCCGGCCGGAACACTTCCGGCCCGGTCAGCACCCGGCTGCCGGTCAGGCGGGCTTGGGGGCTGACGCTGATCCGCGCCCGGTTGAGCCAGGCGCCGCCGCCGGCCTCGGCCTCGTAGAACTCATCCAGCAGCGGCGCATAGATCATGCCCAGCACCGGCTCACCGTCCGCCACCAGCGCGGCGGAGATGCACCACCAGGGCCGGCCCTTGAGAAAGGCGCGGGTGCCGTCAATCGGGTCCACCACCCAGACCCGGCGGCGGGAGAGGCGCTCGCCTGTGTCGGCGGTTTCCTCCGACAGCCAGCCATAATCCGGCCGGTGGGTGCATAGGATACTCTGCAACAAACGGTCGACCGCCATGTCGGCCTCGGACACCGGGGTGCGGTCATGCTTGGACCACCCCTTCAGCCGGGCATGGAAAAAGCCGAGCGCCAGCGCGCCGGCCTGGCGCGTGGCGGCTTCGAGCAGGCCGCGATCGGCGGCGGATACGGGCGCGTTCGGTGTGTCGGGGGAGGAAATACTAAGACCTTCTTTGCTGCGTCGGTAAAATTGTAATCAATCGCTTAGCGGCGATTTTACCCTCTCTCTTAATCGGTTTCCAACAGTTCTGTGAGACATTCTGATCAATAAAAAACACAGGGTTACAACAGGGGTTAGATTGTTATGACAGCACATTTTTCACCGACGCTGATCGCGGCGGAATTGCCGAGCGAGGAGATTTCACCCAATCCGTTCGCTCTGCCGCTGACCTATGACCTTCCCTTCGCACAGAATGTCCACGACATGTGGAGCGTCACCATTTCCCATGACGAGGTGATGCTGGAAAAAGCCGGTCAGCCGGGCCAGAGCTTCCCGATCGAGGCTTTCGAGGGGGTGGTGATTTCGGTCAATGACGCCGGGGATGCCGGATTTGTCTATGCGGTCAATCTGGTGCATGAGGTGCTGGACCTGACCATTCCGCTCTATTCGGCCTATTCGGAGCAGGATATCCTGTCGCGCTGGCGCAATTGGGGCCAGGTGCTGGGCCTGCCGGTGCTGGTGGAAGAGCCGGACGGCTCCTATAGCCATCCGTTCCATCTGCTGGGCAAGCTGGCGGAAAACACCCCGCGCCCGCAGCGCCCGGAACTGTTCGCCCATATGCGGGCCAGCGGCATCTGGCCGGTGGTGCACGGAGCGGCCTGAGGCGCCGGGCAACCCAAAACAGGAAATTTCAAGGGCGCGGGGGCCATGTCTCCCGCGCCCTTTTTGCATTTGCTCTAGCCGACAAGATAACCCGCCATCAGGGCGTCGAGGACGATGCCGGCGAAAAACAACAGGCCGGCCTCGCGATTGGCGCGGAACAATTGCAGACAGCGGGCGGCATTGTCGGTCTGAAGGCGGCTCAGCTGCCACAGCATATGCAGGGCCATGGCCAGCAGGCCGAGCCAGGCGAAAACCCGCGCCCCGGACAGGAACAGCGCCAGCGCAAACAGCAGCGCCGCGCCGCCATAGAGCCCGGCGATCCATTTATGGGTGGCGGCGCCAAAGCGCAGGGCGGTCGATTTGACCCCGATCAGGATATCGTCGTCCTTATCCATATGGGCATAGATGGTGTCATAGCCGATGGTCCACAGAATGCCGCCGGCATAAAGCGCCGCCGCCGCCGGGTGCAGGCTGCCGGTAACGGCGCTCCAGCCGAGCAGCGCGCCCCAGTTGAAGGCAAGGCCAAGAAACAATTGCGGCCAATAGGTGATGCGCTTCATGAAGGGATAGATCACCACCAGGATGAGCGATGAGGCGCCGAGCCAGACGCTGAACCAGTTGAACTGCAGCAGAATGACCAGCCCCAGGAGCAGCAGAAAGCCCAGAAAGGCCAGCGTTTGAACGAGCGACACCTGGCCGCTGGCCAGCGGGCGCTCCAGGGTGCGGTCAACCTTGGCGTCGATGTCCCGGTCGGCAATGTCGTTGAAGACGCAGCCGGCGCCGCGCATGATCACCGCGCCGAGGCCGAACAGCACGAACAGCCAAAGCGGGGGCAGCGCCGTCAGCTGCGTGTCGCCGGCCAGCGCCGCCGACCACCAGCAAGGCCACAGCAGCAACCAGGAGCCGATCGGCCGGTCGAGCCGGGCCAGTTTCAGATAGGGGCGCAGCGGTTTGGGCGCATAGCGGTCGACCCAATTGCCCTTGACGGCATCGGCGATCTGACCGGCAATGTCCGATTTCAGTTTGCCCGCGCTCATGGCCCTTTGGATTTCCTTCCCTTCGGCAAGATGGTAAGAGGTTTATCAAATTGCCGGCGGCCTGGAAACAGGCATGAGGAGATGCCGCCGCGCCGGGCGGCGATGCGGACAGACAAGTATGACGCCAAGATTGTTTATGGAGGGGGATCTCGTCCCCGGCCGGCTGATCGAAGCCACGCGCGAGCAAGGCAATTATCTGCGCAATGTGCTGCGGCTTGGCGTGGGGGCCGAGGCGCTGTTGTTCAATGGCCGCGACGGGGAATGGCGGGCGCGGCTGGAGCGGGCCGACCGCAAGGCCTGCCTGATCGGGGTGCTGGAACAGACAAGGCCCCAGACCCCGGCCCCGGACATGCATTATCTGTTCGCGCCGCTGAAAAAGGCCCGCATCGATTACATGGCGCAAAAGGCCACCGAGATGGGCGCCGGGCTGCTGCAGCCGGTGCTGACCCGCTTCACCGCGGCGCGCCGGGTCAAGCCGGAGCGGCTGCGCGCCAATGCGATCGAGGCGGCGGAGCAGTGCCATTTGCTGTCGGTGCCAGAGGTGGCGCCGCTGGCGAAACTGGAAACCGTGCTTGAGGGTTGGGAGGCGGATCGCGCCCTGATCTATTGCGACGAGGCGGCCCCGATAACCGATCCGGTGGCGGCGCTGGCGCCGCTGAAGCAGCGGCCTCTGGCGGTGCTGATCGGCCCGGAGGGCGGGTTTTCAGATGAGGAACGCGCGTGGTTGCGCGGCCTTGACTTCGTCACGCCCATTTCACTGGGGCCGCGCATCATGCGGGCCGACACCGCGGCGGTGGCGGCGCTGGCGCTGGCCGGCGCCATTGCCGGAGATTGGCAGGAATAGGAACAGGCCCTAAACCGGGCCTGACACTGAGGAAATCCTCGAGGGGTGCCGGATTGATTCAGGAGGATGAGACTTTGATTCACAGGGGTGAGAAACTGATTCACTTGGGTGAGAAAGTGATTCACTTGGGTAAGAAATTGATTCACAGGGGTGAGAAAGTGATTCAACATGTTCACACACTGATTCAAGTCGTGAGGAAAATGAATCAAATACCAGCTGCAACCAATTGAAATGAAATAAACTTCCCATGACTGAAACTTCAACGCCCATCTGCATCCTGTTCGATCTCGACGGAACATTGATCGACACGGCTCCGGGGCTGGCGGCCACGATGAACACCCTGCTGGCCCGCCATGGACGGCCCGGGCTCGACCCGCAGCAGCTCCGCCCCTTTATCAGCCATGGGGCGAAAGCAATCATTTCCCATGCCATGGCGGCGACCGGCACGGCGGCCGCCCCAGAGCGGATCGATGCCATGTTCGCAGAATTCCTCGACCATTACCGGGCGAATATGGCCGCCGCCAGCCAGCCCTATCCCGGGGTGGCGGCCTGTCTTGAGGTGCTCGGCCAACGCGGCTACCGGCTCGGTATCTGCACCAACCGCTTCGAGGCCTCGGCGCGCGAGCTGATCGCGGCGCTCGGGCTGTCGGATCATTTCGGCGCCATCACCGGCCAGGACACTTTCGGAATCGGCAAGCCCGATCCCAAACCGGTGCTGAACACGCTGGCCGAGCTTGGCGGCGCGCCCGGCCGGGGGGTGTTTGTCGGCGATAGCGAGATTGACGTCGCCGCCGCCCGGGCCTCGGGCCTGCCGGCCATCGTCACCTCCTTCGGCTATGGCGCCATGCCGGCGGCGGAGATGGAGGCGGATGCGGTGATCGGCCATTTCGACGAATTGTCTCATTTCGTGGAAGCGCTGGTCAATTCGTGACAGGCCTGCCCGGCAATGGCACAGATCCGGTTCGAGCGCCGGGCAAGCGGCGCAAGGGGGCGGCGTGAACATAGCCGGGATGCCCGCCGGCGCCTGGCGCGAATGTTGCAAGTGTTGCGCAACACTCTATTCTGACAATTCCTTACACCTTAATAATATCAATGGGTTATAAAATGTGTTGTTTTTATGCGCCTGCAACGTATTTTTTTATTTTTTTACCATCTTGAATAAAAACAATGCCTTAGAAAGTTGGCACGGCTCTTGCTTATTATAGGGGCATATTAGTAACCACTAATAACATGACGTCGATCGTTGACTGATTTCAGGGGCAACTCCCTCCTCCGGAAATCACATTATCTGAGGGACACATTCCGTCTAGGAGACAAAGACATGAACAAGACCATCAAGACTTTCGCCCTGGCAGCTGCCCTGGGTCTCGGCATTTCTGCCTTCGCCACCGACAACGCCAGCGCCTGGTGGGGCGGCGGCCCGTGGAATGGCCTGGGCAATGGCTGGGGCAATGGCGACGGCAACTTCTCCATGAACTTCTCCGGTCGTGGTTATGGCCGTGGCAATGGCTATGGCTATGGCAACCCCTATTATGGCGGTTATGGCCCCTATGGCGCCCCCTATGGCTATGGCTATCCTGGTGCGTATGGCGCCCCCTATGGTGCTCCTTATGGCGCCCCCTGGGCCGCGGCTCCGAAAGCTCCGGCTGCTCCGGCGGCTCCGAAAGCCGAAGAGAAAGCTGCTCAGTAATTCGGCATTCAGGACGGCGCGCACCGCCTCCCGCGCACCGTCCAAAGCCATTACCACGCAGTGGAAAGGGCCCGGTCTTCCGGGCCCTTTTCTATTGGCCGCGAGAAAGCTTTCGGCCCTTCGGGCAGGGTCAGGTGCCGGGTCTTAATCCGACAGGGCGATAAAGCGCACCATGTCACTGCGGGCGCTCAGGGCTTTGATCTTCCTTTTCGCCGCCTCGATGCCGGTCTTGCCCGCAAAGCGCACCAGATAGAAACCGCCGGGGCGCGGCCCGTCGATGATGCGCAAATCCTCGCCGCTCAGAAACTCGGCCATTTCCGAGGCGGTGCGCCGGGGCTGGAAGGCGATCAGCGCATGCGGGCCTGGAGACACAGCCTTGGACCCGCCATGAGAGGCGGTCTGATAGACGGCGCCCTCAGGCGCTGATTTATAAACCAGTCCGGCAATGAGCGCGGCCTGAACGCAAATCACCAGCGCGGCGGCGGCGGCCGAGACCCCGAGAGCGGCCGGCGAAAACGAGGCGGTCAGCCCGCCCAGCCAGGCGCCGATGCGCCGGGTCAGCCCGGGCCGAAAGGCAGAGGGCTGCGGCTCGGCGGCAATCCGGGCCATCAGATCGGGCAA
>PKTQ01000180.1 GCA_002869085.1 Hyphomicrobiales bacterium
TCTCAATGGCCCCATCGCCCGCATCACCGCCGTTGAGGACAATGGCCCCTATCAGAAGACGGTATTCCTGAGGCTGGGTCCGGCGGGCGGCGGCGCGCCCTTGCTGTCACGTATCACCCGCAAATCCTGGGATCAGTTGGGGCTGAAAATCGGCGATCTCGTCCACGCCCTCATCAAGAGCGTCGCGCTGGCCAAGTGAGACTTTGTGGTTTGCGGATGCAGGCAGCCATTGTCGATCTGCCGACAAGGATAACAGCACCTGATTGTCGGGTTTACGACATGCGCCGCGGCCATGCCAAACATATTTTATTTTTTATATCAGCTAATTAGTCGCGATCTGCCCATTGGCACATCCCTTGCTTTCTTCAGATGAAAGCAAACGCCAAGCCACCGGGAATGCGCCATGATCACCTTGACAGACAAAGCACAGGAAACCCTGCTCCGGCTTATTGAGAGCGCCGACAAACCCCTGACCGGCCTTCGGATCGGCGTCAATTCAGGTGGCTGCTCCGGCCTGCAATACCAATTGGCTTTGGTCGAGAAACCGGAACCGGACGATCACGTGGTCGAGATCGGGAAGACAATTCTCTATCTGGAACCCACCAATGCCGAAATCCTGATCGGGACGGTTATCGACTTTGTGGAAAGCCTCGAAGGTGCGGGATTTACCTTCGACAATCCCAATGCCGGCGCCAAATGCTCCTGCGGCAAGAGCTTTGCGGCCTGACCCTGAGTTCAATTCAATTCACTGAAAGCGAAATCCATGTGGGACTATTCCGAAACCGTCAAGGAACATTTCTATAATCCGCGCAATTCAGGTGCTGTTGCAAACGCCAACGCCACTGGCGATGTGGGGTCCCTGTCCTGCGGGGATGCATTGCGGCTGACCTTGAAGGTCAACCCGGCAACTGAGATCATCGAAGAGGCGGGTTTCCAGACCTTCGGATGCGGATCGGCAATTGCCTCCAGTTCAGCGCTCACGGAAATCATCAAAGGCATGACCCTCGAAGATGCGCTGAAAGTCTCCAACCAGGATATTGCCGATTATCTCGACGGATTACCGCCGGAAAAAATGCACTGCTCGGTGATGGGGCGCGAAGCCCTGCAGGCGGCTATCGCCGATTACAAGGGCGAAGAGTGGAAGGACGATCACGAGGAAGGCGCGCTCATCTGCAAATGTTTTGCGGTCGACGAAGTGCTGATCGAGGAAACCATTCGCGCCAATGATCTGACCACTGTTGAACAGGTCGCCAATTATACCAAGGCGGGCGGCGGTTGCTCGTCCTGCCATGAGGGCATCGAGGAAATCCTCACCCGGGTGATGGCTGAAACAGGCGCAAGCTTTGATCCGGAATCGGCCCCCAAACCGGTTGTCGATTCCACACCCGAGGCGCTGGTTGTCGGCATGACCGGGGTGCAGCGGATCAGGAAAATCGATCAGGTCATCGAGGGGTTGCGCCCGATGCTGCAGGCTGATGCGGGAGATGTGGAGCTGGTGGAAGTGATGGAAGACAAGGTGTTCGTCAATATGAAGGGGGCCTGCATGGACTGCCAGATGGCCTCTGTCACCCTTGGCGGCATTCAGGAAAAACTGGTCGAGGAATTGGGCGAGTTCATCCGCGTCCTGCCTGCCAGCCAAATGGCAAAACCATAGGGGAGACGATCATGGACGGCATCTATCTGGACAACAACGCCACCACCTGTGTCGATGACGAGGTGGTCGAAGCCATGCTGCCCTATTTCACCGAGCAGTTTGGCAACCCGTCTTCAATGCATCAGTTCGGCAACCGGGTTGGGCATGCGCTGAAAAAAGCCCGCAGCCAGGTGCGGGATCTGCTTGGCGCTGCCCATGACAGCGAAATCATCTTCACCTCCTGCGGCACGGAATCCGACAGCACGGCCATTCTGTCGGCCCTGAAGGCCCAGCCGGCCCGGCGCGAGATCATTACCACCAATGTGGAGCATCCTGCGGTTCTGGCCCTGTGCGAGCATCTGGAGAAGGATGGCTATAAGGTCCACTATCTGAAAGTCGACGTGAAAGGACGACTGGATCTTGGCGCGTATAAAAAGCTGCTCTCAGACAAGGTCGCCATTGTCTCGGTGATGTGGGCCAATAATGAAACCGGCACGTTGTTTCCGGTCGAGGAAATGGCACAGATGGCCTATGACGCCGGGGTGATGTTTCATACCGATGCGGTGCAGGCGGTTGGCAAGCTGCCGATCGATCTGAAGCGCACCCCCATCGATCTTTTGTCTTTGTCGGGGCACAAATTGCATGCGCCAAAGGGGATCGGGGTGCTCTATCTGAGACGCGGCACCCGCTTTCGGCCGATGCTGCGCGGCGGCCATCAGGAACGGGGCCGCCGGGCGGGCACCGAGAACACGCCCTATATCATTGGACTCGGCAAGGCGGCAGAACTGGCCAGGAAGCATATGCAAACCGAGCAGACAGTCGTCAAGGCGCTGCGTGACCGGCTCGAAGAGGGCATTCTGGCGGCAGTTCCCCATTGTTTCGTCACCGGAGATCCGGACAACCGGCTGCCCAATACCTGCAATATCGCCTTTGAATATATTGAAGGTGAAGCCATTCTGATGATGCTCAACAAACAGGGTATCGCCGCCTCTTCAGGGTCGGCCTGTACCTCAGGCTCGCTTGAGCCCTCTCATGTGATGCGTGCCATGGACATTCCGTTTACCGCCGCACATGGCTCCACACGGTTTTCCCTGTCACGCCACAACACCGAAGAGGAGATTGACAAGGTCATCGCGGCGCTCCCGCCCATCATTGCGCAATTACGCAAGCTCTCTCCCTATTGGGGCGAAAACGGCCCGGTTAAAAACCCGGAAGCGATTTTCAATCCGGCTTATGCATGAGCATAATTTCATGGCTGAGCAAACCCGCAAAATCATCATTGACGACACCACATTGCGCGACGGCGAACAGTCCGCCGGGGTAGCCTTTACCCATGAGGAAAAATGCCGGATTGCCGAACAGCTCGACGCGCTTGGGGTGCCGGAGCTGGAAATCGGCATTCCGGCCATGGGAGAGGCTGAGCGCGATACAATCCGTGCCATCGCTTCGCTTGGACTGAAGGCCCGCCTGCTCGTGTGGTGCCGGATGCGCGAAGATGACCTGGCAGCGGCCACCGGACTTGGTGTCGACATCATCGATCTGTCGATCCCGGTCTCCGATCAACAGATCAACAACAAGCTGAAGCGTGATCGATCTCATATTCTGGCCAAAATCCGTTCTCTGGTCCCGCAGGCCCTTGATCGCGGGTTTGAGGTCTGTATTGGCGGCGAGGATTCATCACGCGCCGATACGGATTTTCTCTATCAGGTGCTGGAGACCGCTGAAAAGGCGGGGGCGACACGGTTTCGCTTTGCCGATACGGTTGGCATCCTAGAGCCTTTTGCAACCAGTGACATATTCCGCAAATTGCGCGCGCATACGGATCTTGAGCTGGAAATGCACGCGCATGATGATTACGGGCTGGCGACCGCCAATTCGCTTGCCGCGGCCATCAGCGGCGCGACCCATGTCAACACCACCGTAAACGGACTTGGCGAGCGGGCCGGAAATGCCCCCCTGGAAGAGCTGGTGCTGGGCCTGAAAAATCTCTATGGGCGTCCCAGCGGCATTGATCTTTCTGACTTTTCCTCCTTGTCCATGCTGGTGGCTGAAGCCTCGGGGCGGCCCGTGCCGGCGCAAAAATCGATTATCGGCGGCGCTGTCTATACCCATGAATCAGGCATACATGTCGATGGATTGTTGAAAGACCCTCATAATTATCAAGGGGTTGATCCGGCGATTATCGGCCGCCGGCACGAGCTTGTACTGGGAAAACATTCCGGCACAAGCGGGGTTTTGCATGCTTATGACGCCCTGGGGATCTCGCTTTCGCGCGCGGAAGCCGAAACAATTTTGAGCAAAGTCCGCCACTTCGCCGAAACCTGCAAACGCGCTCCGGATAAATTCGAGCTGAACGGGTTTCATCGCGAGCTTAGCCGGAGAATGTGTGAGCCGCATGAGACTCTGGCGGAACAAAACAGGAGAAACGGGACATGAGAAACACCGAGATTGAAGCAGAACTCGAAGACATGAGCAGCGCCGAAGATTTCCTCGCCTTTTTTTCCATCCCATATGACGCGCATGTGGTGAATGTCAGCAGACTTCATATTCTGCAGCGCTTCCACGATTATCTGGAAAATGACAAGGACGGACCCCGGAGCGGAGAAGCCTGGTTTGACTATTACACCCGCCATCTCAGCACGGCCTATCAGAGTTTCATCGGTTCCAGCGCTCAGAAAGAAAAAGTCCTCAAAGTGTTCCAGGATCAAAAGCCGGTGTTTGTCCCGCTTGAGACCATGCTGAAATAAAGGATTGGCGCATGGAACCGCGGCGCTTTGAATATGGCGACGAAGTGCGGGTTACCCGCAATGTTCGCAATGACGGTACATTCCCCGGGGTAAACACCGGGGCATTGCTGATCCGCCGTGGCTCAGTTGGTGTTGTGCGCGATATCGGTACGTTCTTGCAGGATCAGGTCATCTACACGGTGCATTTCACCCGGGAAGACCGGCTGGTGGGTTGCCGCGACAAGGAACTCATTGCCGGCAGCGCACCCTGGACACCAAGCCGGTTTGAGTTTTCTGACAAGGTGACGGCACGCATTCCGCTTGGAATAAAGGGGGATGTGGTCGCCCAAAAGGGCGATATCGGGGAGATCCACAAGGTGGTTCGCAAAGGACCAATCGTCGATGAAATGAGAGATGTCGTCTATCATGTGCGCTTTCCGGGCCGCACGCTGCTGGTGCCGGAAAGTGCGCTTGCGCCCTTGATTGAGAGCAAGGAATCATGAGCGAAAGCATCAAGACAGCAAGCATTCATGCCCATCATCTGATGCGCGCCTCTCTCAGCCTGTTTGAAAAGTGCTTTGATGAGCTGACCGATGAGGAGAAATGGCTCGCCCGGCAAGAAGCGCAGAAATCCAGCGAGATTGAGGCCCTCATTCTAGCCAGCCCGGAAGCCGCCGGGGTTATCATCACCCCCGAAATGCTCGACCAGACCATGGCCGAAGTGCAAAGCCGTTATGACGGCCGCAAAGCTTTCAAGCAGGACCTCAAACGCAACGGATTGAAAATAAAGGACCTCCGCCATGCTCTGGAGCGGGAATTAATGGTAGAGGCTGTGCTGGAAAAAGTCGCGGCCTCAGCGCCCACCGCCAGTGATGCGGATATACGCGCCTGGTATGACCGGCACCCGCAAAAATTCCAGCGGCCGGAAACCCGCACTGTCCGCCATATTCTGATCACCATCAATGAGGATATCCCGGAAAACCAAAGAGAGACCGCGCTGGCCACAATCAATGACATTCACGCCAAATGTAACGGCGCCAGCGATCAATTTCAGAATTTGGCTCTCATCCATTCAGAATGCCCCAGCGCATTGGAGGGCGGATTGCTGGGCCGCGTCCCGCGCGGCAAGCTCTATACCGCGCTCGATAAGGCCCTGTTTAATATGGATGAAGGCACCACCAGCCCCGTGCTGGAAACCGAAACCGGTTTCCATATCCTCTATTGCGAAAAAATCCACCCCTCAGATATCGTCGGTTATGACGAAGCCGCGCCGCAAATCAAACAGGCCATGGACAAGAAACTGCGCCAGAAAAGCCAGACCCTGTGGCTGTCGGCATTGATGAAAAATCAGCAGGTGTCGCAGGGGCATTCTTGTCCGACCTCAGAACATTTGAGGCAGGATGCGCTCTGATCTGATGGAGGACCCGGCTTATCTGGTTGGCAAATCTGATGCGGCGCGCGGTTTGTGAAGCCATACCACCCCGCCCCCCCCTGAAATCCGGAGCTTCTCAGGTGCAACATACCAGGTGTCAATGAAGATGGGGGTGAGTGGTGGTGAGGGTAGTCAACAGTGAACTCGCCTCCCCAGACCTATTCCCTGTTTATAGGGAAAATACAGGGAAATTTATCGAAAATGGCACATTTTAGGCAATGCCACTCTCTACAACATACAGATATTACTGCACTATTTATCGAAATTCCCTAAATCCATGAACAGGGAATTAATTCAGCCAAACAGGGAATTATTTTGTTGGAACAGGGATTGCTTTCCCGACAACTGGGAAATCCACTTGCAGGCCTATGAAGAGAGCAGAATACCGAGTGGCGTGTGAAACTCTGCGGCACAGCACCTGCACCTTTACCCCAGCCTCATAATCCTTTGATCATCCCGATGATCAACTCGTCACTAAATCTACGCTTCATGATCCATCCTTTCTGGGGCGGATCACTAATACCAAAATGGCCGGAATGTACGGGACCGAGTCACTGGGACCACTTCAGCCCGCCTTATGGATCCATCCTTCATAATAAAGCTATCACTGATCCAGCGCTTCACATTCCAAGCTTACATTTCTTGTGTTTAGCGATATCAGTTTCCCCATGACCACAATGGTAGCACCTTCATGAATACTGGGTAGTTTACTTGGATCAAAAATGCATGACGTCATCATACGCCGGCCAATTGGGTTGTTGCCCTCTACAGTTGCCTCAAAGAATTTATCCCAAGAAAACCTTCTTCTCAGCTTTCTTGAGTGCTCGATTGCCGAAGTAGGAGTATCATAATTTCTAACCACGGCCTTTCCATTACTAAAAGTCACATTCTTATAAAGTAGTTTTATCTTCCTGCCCTTGCTCAACTCCTTGATAGCCAATGATCCGCCCATGATCTCTACAAAATCAGCCATATTCTCAATTGGAATGGAAGGATCTGACATGCTCTTGATTTTTGCATCACGTTCATATGCTTTTACTTGCGTCATTTTCTGCTTATAATTGCTCAAACCTGCATTATATCTTCTGACAAAGTTTGAATAGACTAATCTGGCGCTCATCATAAAGGATTTTGTATCATTTGCCCTTGAGCTAACTGATGCAATTATTCTTCCATCTCGTAAAAACACCTTAAATGGATAGGATTTTCCATAGCACTCATTAGATTCTTTCTTATCTACAAGCACTGCATCGTAAGCGTCCGGTGTGACCCACCTAACGCAGGAGGATGACGTGGTTTAGTGTCCGCTAGGATTAAATGGACACTACGAGGCGCCGGAATGGCAAATAAG
>PKTQ01000182.1 GCA_002869085.1 Hyphomicrobiales bacterium
GGCCACGCCCGAAAGGGTTGGCCTGGGAGTACCCGTCTACAGTCAAAACCTGCTCGAAGAGGCTTCAAGCCTTATCTTGCGCGGTTTTCTCAGTATTCGGACACTCCCAGGTCAACAGAAACAATAATTCGAATGAGTCTCGACCCTAGGCACCGGGGCGCAGCCCGAGCAAATGGCAGATCGTGTAGACGAAGCGGGCGCGGTTCATGGTGTAGAAATGAAAATCGCGCACCCCGTGATCATGGAGATCCGAGACCTGCTCGGCCATGATCGCCGCGGCCACAAGGCGCCGTGTTTCGGCGTCATTGTCCAGCCCCTCGAAAGCCCGGGCCAGGGCAGGGGGGATGCCGGCGCCGCATTTGGTGGCAAAACCCGAAGCGCTCTTGAAATTCAGCACCGGCAGGATGCCCGGTACGATGGGGATGGTGATGCCCCGTTTGCGGGCGGCCTCGACATAGTCGTAATAAACCCGGTTGTCGAAGAAGAACTGGGTGATGGCCCTTGTTGCGCCGGCATCGATCTTGGCTTTCAGCATGTCGAAATCGGTTTCGATATCCGGCGACTCAGGGTGCTTTTCGGGATAGGCGGAGACGCTGACCTCGAAATCGCCGATGCGGCGGATGCCGCCGACCAGATCGGCGGCGTTTTCATAGCCGCCGGGAAACGGGGTATAGGCCTCGCCGATACCGCCGGGTGGATCGCCGCGCAGGGCCACGATGTGGCGCACGCCGATTTCCTTATAGCCGCTGATGACCTCGTCGATTTCGGCGCGGGTGGCGGCGACGCAGGTCAGATGGGCGGCGGGCTTCAGGGTGGTTTCGCGCAACAGGCGCTCGACCGTGGCATGGGTGCGCTCGCGGGTGCTGCCGCCGGCGCCGTAGGTCACCGAGACAAAGGCGGGCGACAGCGGCTCCAGCTCGCGGATCGCTGTCCACAGGGCCGCATCCATCTTGTCGTCATGGGGCGGGAAAAACTCGAAGGAGACAGAAACTCCCCTTGTGTCCTCATCAAGCCGGGCCTTGTTCGGGGTTTGAACCAGCATTCGTGATTTCCTTTACTCATCAATAGTCGGTTGCGGCGCGCCGGCAGGCGCGCCCAGCCATAACTGAACGGTCAGATTGCCTTCCGGGGTGCGCCCGAAACGGTGCAATTCGGTATGGGCGGCCACGTCGAGGCCGGCATCGGCGAGCCATGCGCGCATCTGGGCATCGGAAAAACCGAGCCGGCGATGGGCATGCTGTTCGCGCAGGAACTCCAGCTCATGGGGGGCGAAATCCACCACCAGCAGGCGTCCGCCCGGGGCCAGCAGCCGGGCGGCTTCATTCAGCACCGGCTGCGGATTGTCGAAAAAATGCAGAACCTGATGCAGGGTGATCAGATCCTGCGAATGGTCCTGATAGGGCAGATCCATCAGATTGCCCTGGCGGATCTGGCAATGGTTCAGTCCGGCTTCGGCCAGCTTGGTGCGGGCCACGGCCAGCATTTCCGGGCTGAGATCAACGCCGATGCCGCTGTTGATCTTGGGCGCGAACAGCTCCAGCACCCGCCCGGTGCCGGTGCCGAGATCCAGCATGGCCGGAAACGGTCCCGGCCCGGCCAGCTCCAGCATGGCCGCCTCGACCTTGTCCTCGGCGATGTGCAGGGCGCGGATGCTGTCCCATTCGCCGGCATGGCCGTCGAAATAGGCCTGGGCCTCGCGGGCGCGGTTGTGGCGCACCGCCTCGAGCCGCGACAGATCATTGCGAATCACCGCATCGCCCGAAGGGAGAAGCCGGGCGATAAGATCGGTCAGTTCCAGGGCGGCGGCCTCCTGGGAAGGGCGGAAATAAACCGAATTACCCTCGCGGTGGCGCTCGACCAGCTTGGCCTCGCTGAGCAGTTTCAGATGACGGCTGACCCGGGGCTGGCTCTGGCCCAGCACCAGAGTCAGATCCTTCACATTCAACTCGCCGCAGCCGAGCAGATACAGGATGCGTAGCCGCGTGCGCTCGCCCGCCGCGCGCAGCCTGATCAGCAGTGCATCAAGTTCGCCAGTCATGGAATCAGAGGGTCCGGAATCGCGATGGATCAATATAAAGATTTCTTTATAATGGACGAGAAGTTGATTTTTTGCAAGTCATGGCTGTCATATTTATCGTTTATGGGCAAAGCTATCTAATTGCTGCGACAAAGTGATGCAATTCGGCAACAGGCGGTGGAATTATGATCAGTTCCAAATTCTGCTTTGCCTTACTCGCGCCGTGTTAATAGTATTAGGCTATGTGTGCATGTGCGTCTAAAGTGGTACATGAACAAAAAGATGAGCAGGGTTTGCTGAAGAATATGACTGAGGGTTACAGCAGAGTGTGCGCGCAAGCGCGGGGTCAGGGCCCCGAAAGACCGCTGATTCGCGCCGCCAAATCGGTTTTGGCGGTGGTCGCGCTCGGCTGCCTGTTGCCGGCCTGTTCGGCCGGGCATGTGACCCGGACCGCTTCGGTGAGCGTTGCGCCGCCCCTGAAATCCAGCCTCGACGCCGGGCCTGAGGACATGACGGTGATTCGGGTTTCCGCACTCCCCAAGGCGCGGCCGGTGGAAGCCGGCTGGACCTCCGGCAAGGGTAAGGAAAAGGCCGTGGACGAATCGGCCGAGAAAACCGCGAAGGTTGATGCTGAGGATGGCGGTGACGGTGCGATGGAGAACATCGACATCAAGGATCCGTTCGAGACCCCGAATCGCCTGATTTTCGCGGTCAATGACGCCATGGACGTCATCATATTCAAGCCGGTGGCGACGACCTATGATTTCTGGACCCCGGAACCGCTGAAAAACAGTCTGCGCAATGTGTTGCGCAATCTGGCGACCCCGGTGACCCTGCTGAATGATGTGCTGCAAGGCAATCTGAAGCGGGCGCAGACGACGCTCGGGCGCTTCGTGCTGAACAGCACGATCGGATTTGCCGGCCTGGGCGACCCGGCCACTGAAATGGGCCTGAACTATCATTATGAGGATTTCGGCCAGACCCTCGCCGTGCATGGGGTCGGGGAAGGCTTTTATCTGGTGCTGCCGGTTCTGGGGCCGAGTTCGCTGCGTCATACCGCCGGCCGGGCGGTGGATGTGGTGAGCGATCCGCTGACCTGGGTGCTGTGGAACAAGCCTCTGGTCTATCGCTTCAGCCGCCGCCCCGCCCAGGGGCTGGTGAACCGCGCCGAACTGCTCGGAACCCTTTCGGATATCAAGAGCACTTCGGTGGATTATTACGCGACGATCAGAAGCACATATCGTCAGAACCGGTTGAAAGAAATCAATAATGGCGTGATCGAGGTCGAGGAACTTCCCGATATCTCCGATCTGAACTAGAAACCGCAGTAACGGGACTCATATCACCATGCTCAACCTGTTTCCCAAGTCATGCAGCGCGTGTTTGGGTGCGCTCTTTGTAGCGTCCTTGCTGATGATGACGCCGCAGGCGGCCCGGGCCGGGTCCTGTGCCTCGGCCAAATCCTATGTCAGCGGGGTCGCCAACAGCGTCACCCGCACCGTGGCCAATACCGGGGTGGGCTCCAGAGCGCGCGAGGCGCGCTTCACCCGGATTTTCCACTCCAGTATGGATATCCGCAGGCTGGGCAAATTCGCCCTGGGGCGCTATGCGCGCAAGATTCCCGCCTCGCAGAACGGCACCTATCTCAAATTGCTGGAGCAGTTGGTGATCAAGGTGTTTTTCGGGCGTCTGAAAAATTATCGCGGCGAGAAATATAAAATCTTCGAAACGGCTCGCGGTTGCCGCGCCAAGGGCGGGCGTGGCTCGGAGTTCGTGGTCAGCGGCCAGATCGTGTCCGCCTCGGGCCGGCCGATGGTGCAGGTCGACTGGTGGCTGGTCAGCGGCGGCCGGCGGGTGTTCGACATCGCGGTCGAAGGGGTCTGGCTGGCCCAGCAGCAGCGCTCGGCCTTCAATGCGGTGCTGTCGAAGAGCGGCGGCGACTTCAATGCCCTGTTCACCAATCTGCGCGGGCGGATCGGCCGAGGGCGGTAGAGTCCTCTCATGTTGACATTTTGCCGAGACGGGAGAGCGATATGCATATGCTGAAGCATTTGCGTTTTGTCAGTGTCTTTATGGTTGTTGTGCTGTTCGGCCTGGCTCCGGCCGGCGTCCGGGCCGAAGCGCCGGGCTGCGAGAACGCCCGCAAGCAGGTGACTCTGGTGGCCGGCAAGGTGCGCCAGATCATGGCTCGGAAATCGGGACGGGCGGCGCGCATGGCCTCGGTGTTCCGCAATTACGCCAATACCCGCGGCATGGCGAATTTCGCGCTCGGCCATTATGCGCGCATGATTCCAACCCGTGACCGGCGCGAATATTACCGCCTGGCCAACAAGATGCTGGTGCATCTGTTCACCACCAAGATGGGCGCCTATAACAACCGGTCCTACAAGATCTGGAACTGCAAGCCCAAGGGGCGCGGCTATGCGATCGGCGGAGCCATTGTGGAGAGCAATGGCAGTATGGTGATCGACGTGCACTGGCTGATGATGCCGTCGGGGCGCAGATTGCTGGTCGAGGATATCGCGGTGGCCCATATCTGGCTGCGCCAGGAACAGCGAAACCAATTCCGGCGGGTGCTGTCGCGCAGCAAAGGCAATTTCAAGGCCCTGCTCGCCCATATGCGCAAACAGGTGTCCGGCACGAAATAGCCGACCGTCAGTCGCGGGCGAATTTCTTGAACTTGATGCGATGCGGCTGGTCGGCGTCCGCGCCGAGCCGGCGTTTCTTGTCCTGCTCGTAATCCTCGAAATTGCCCTCGAACCACTCCACATGGCTGTCGCCTTCATAAGCCAGGATATGGGTGGCGATACGGTTGAGGAAGAAGCGGTCATGGCTGATGATCACCGCGCAGCCGGGAAAATCCTCAAGCGCCGCTTCCAGTGCCGACAGGGTCTCCACATCCAGATCATTGGTCGGCTCGTCAAGCAGCAGCAGATTGGCGCCCTGTTTCAGCATCTTGGCCAGATGCACCCGGTTGCGCTCGCCGCCCGATAGCAGGCCGACCTTTTTCTGCTGGTCGGTGCCCTTGAAATTGAACCAGCTGGTATAGGCTCTGGAATTGACCTCGCGATTGCCGAGCTTGATCACATCGAGGCCATCGGAAATCTCATCCCAGATGGTGTTGTCCGCATCGAGGGTATCGCGGCTCTGATCGACATAACCGATCTCAACTGTTTCACCCATGGTCAGGGTGCCCGCATCGGGGGTCTCCTGGCCGGTGATCATGCGGAACAGGGTGGTCTTGCCGGCGCCATTGGGGCCGATCACCCCGACAATGCCGCCGGGGGGCAGGGAGAACGACAGATCGTCGATCAGCAGGCGCCCGTCATAGGCCTTGCTCAGGCCGCTCGCCTCGACCACATGGCGGCCGAGCCGGGGGCCGGGCGGAATGATGATCTGGGCGGTGGTTTCGCGCGCCTTCTGGGCTTCGGCCTGCATCTCCTCATAGGACTTGATGCGAGCCTTGGACTTGGCCTGGCGGGCCTTCGGGCTGGCATTGATCCATTCCAGCTCGCGGGCCAGGCTGCGGTTGCGGGCCGCTTGCGTGCGCCCCTCCAGCTCGAGCCGTTTCTGCTTCTGCACCAGCCAGGAGGAGTAATTGCCCTCATAAGGCACGCCTTCGCCGCGGTCGAGCTCCAGAATCCAGCCGGTGACATTGTCGAGGAAATAGCGGTCATGGGTGATCAGCACCACGGTGCCTTCATAGTTCTGCAGGTAGTTTTCCAGCCAGGCGACCGATTCTGCGTCGAGATGGTTGGTCGGCTCATCGAGCAGCAGCAGGCCCGGCCGGGCCAGCAGCAGGCGACAGATGGCGACGCGGCGTTTTTCACCGCCGGACAGCGCCGAGACCTCGGCGTCGGGCTTCGGGCAGCGCAGGGCATCCATGGCCATTTCGACCTGGCTGTCCAGATCCCACAGATTTTCGGCGTCGATCCGGTCCTGCAGCTCGGACATCTGTTCCATCAGCTCGTCCGAATAATCCTCGGCCAGTTGCATGGCCAGGCTGTTATAGCGATCCAGCAGTTCCTTCTTGCCGGCCACCCCCAACAATACATTGCCGAGCACATCCAGGCTGGCGTCGAGTTCGGGCTCCTGCTCCAGATAGCCGACCTCGATGCCCTCGGCGGCCCAGGCCTCGCCCTGGAACTCGGTATCGAGTCCGGCCATGATTTTCAGCAAGGTGGATTTACCGCTGCCATTGACGCCGACCACGCCGATTTTGGCGCCGGGCAGGAAGGACAAATGAATATCCTTGAACAATTGCTTGCCGCCGGGCCAGCTTTTCGAGACCCGGTTCATGACGAAGACATATTGCGGTGCGGCCATTGGGGCAGGTTCCTTTATTGATCTTGGTAATTGCGGCGCCGGATTCGCCAGCTATGAGCTGTATTAAACTTTAATTTAGCATCCAAACCCTTGAAATGAAGGGGGATCACAATGTTTCAGATGGCGAGGGTTTTCAACAGCCGCAATCGGGAACAGAGCCTGAAACAGAGCCTTCAGACATCGGGCCGATCAAGGCGATATCAATCTCAAATCGCTGCAGGCCTTGCTAGCAGGCCATTACGATAAAGTCGAGCGCGATGACGGCCCGGCGGGACGGCTGATGCAAGGCCTGTCCTCGTGGCTGGTAATCATGATTTCAGGTGCTACAGTCCCGGCCCTAGATAAATTCCACATGCAGGATTTCAAGATAGCGCTCGCCTGAGGGGATTTTCACCTCGATGCAGTCGCCGATCTGCTTGCCGATCAGGGCGCGGGCAATGGGGGAAGCATGCGAGATTTTTCCCGCCTCGGCGTTTGAT
>PKTQ01000094.1 GCA_002869085.1 Hyphomicrobiales bacterium
CTGCAAAAAACGACCATCCTGAGCATCTTTTTCTGCAGAAAAAGTGCGGGGGCCCGGCAGGCGGTGTTGACGAAGTCAAACCGCCGGGAGGGCCGGCAGAGCATGTCTGCGCAATCCCATCCGGCTGGCACGTCATACCTTCAATGTATCAGTTCGTTTTGACTGCGCTCATCTGCTGATGAACAGCAGATCAAACACGATGATCCATTCTGTTCCGTTATCCGCTATACGGTCTTTATTGTTCGTTGGAAAAACCTGTCCGAATTGGAAGATCGGGCGGGAAGCTGCCGTTCGCTGCATCGGACAGGAACGTCTACAATTGGCCTGATACCGAAAAAAATACCGATGCCAGAATGCGTGCTGCTGACCCAAGGCGGACACTGAGCCTGAGAATTTCATGATGACTTCAGGCTGTAAATTTCCAACAGCGACCTATTGCGGTTTCTTTGATAAAATGGCCGATAAGTCTCAGTATCGAAGCTTGCGGGCCGGTATCCACATGGAACGAACCCGGCGGCTGTCGCTCATGGCCCAGCCGATTTCCCGATCGGTGCACTGAAGTGGAGCTTTAAGCGGCCCGCCTGCCAGAATGGCGGCGCAGAAATCGGGATAGGCCCGCGAGGGGTATGAAAACTCCGCCGCAGTCCCTTCCTTTTTCAGACGGCGAGTCACGTCCGCATAAAAGGCCCGGGCCTCTTCAGCGCTGGTCAGGCCCACGGGCTGGATGGCAAGGTCAGGTCTCTTCTTGTTGAACACCCGCCAATTATCCGTGCCCGAGGCACTGGAATATCCGGCATTGGCGCCGCCCGCCGGCTTTTTGAGCGCCGATTGGTCGGCGCGGAGGATATTCCTGCACAACAGCCGCAGAAATTTTTTCACTTCCATATTGGCCCGGTCTTTCTTCGCACCGGCCTGACCGGCCTTGCGAACAGCAGCGCGACTCATCACCCATTGCCTGATCAGCGTTGCCGTATGCAGCTTCAGGCATCTGAACCGCCAGTCGGACGAGTTCAAGTCGGCAGGGCGATGCTGCTTCCAGGATATGAGATCCATGCTGTATAGCCATTCAATTTTGTCGGTGCCGCACCTGCCCGGTGACCCGACCGGGGCTGAGCGCTGCACATGGGAAGCTGAGAAGCTGTCGCCGATCATATGCATGAAATTTCCGAATTTCATCGCGCTCTGCGCAGGGCTTTTATGTGCCAACGACACGCACAGATATTGCGAAGCATTGAGCAGCATCTTGTTGCGCACACCCTGATTGGTGTCATAGGAAAAAATCTCGACATCGAGACGGTTCCTCATCAGCAGTCTTTTGGGGATGCGAATGGTCCGCTTCAGGGCTTCGCGGTCGGTTTTGGATTTGCCATAGATGCGCCGCGTGGGGTTGGGGCTGGCGTGGAGCGACTGCGCGGCAATCCGGATTGTCGAGATCTTGCGCTGTCTGCCATATGAGCCCGGCTCGACCCGTTGCTTGAACATTTGCAGGGTAGACAGGCTGGGATCATCTGGCTCCCTGACACCTCTGATCATGCCCTCCAGATCACGCTGCGAAACCCGCACCCCATATGTCGACAGGCAAATCGCGGCGCCTTCGACAAGGGCTTTTTTGTGAAGACCCGGTGAATAGCCATAGGCCGCCGGCGGAGCAATGACCGCCATACAGAAAATGGCCCCTAAGAGCAGCCGGTGAGGCACGGAGATTCCAATCTCTTGTTGCTGGCACAGCGTGAACATGGCCACTGTCAGCCTGGACTGGTTTTGGGAGCAGGCCTGCACTTATTGCCCCTCGGGCGAGGCGGCCAGGCGCTTCAGGCTGAGATCCTGCTGGGCGGTCATCTCCATCATGCAGCGATCGCCGGTGAGCAGATACATAGTGCCGCCGTTAAATTCGAAGGACAACGGGCAGAAGCTTTTCACGAATTTGTTCCAGAGCCGCTGGGCATCGCGCAAACGGGTCTTTTTGGCATCGGTATCCAGAGAGGCCATCAAGGACTTGTAATCAGCATTCAGCAATTTATCCCAGGCCTCGAATTCACGCTGGAGGCATCGCCGCATGGCCATTGTGGTGTGGTTGCCCTCGCGCTGCAGGCAGTCATCGGCATAGAGATTGATGCAGGCCGCGCCGTCCCGTCCCGCCTTGTTCTCCCGCTTAAGACAAGCATTGATGGTCTTGCCGGCTTCGGCCTCCAGCATAGCATTATCCTCATCGCTGTTGCCATGAATGGGTGCGATGGCGTCCTCGGTGATCACCGCTTTTTTCACGGGCGGGTTGGCCTTGTTCGACCAGTTCGAGGGGCATTTTTTATGAACGCCTTTCGTGTTGCCGAAAGCGCAGAGTATGCCGCCCCACTGATACCCGATGTGGTAATTCCCTGAAGCCTGGTCGATATAGGAGATCTTGAACCAGGGATAGCCGTTCATCATGACAGTGGTGGTCTCTTCGATATCCACCGGCGCACCTTCTTTCAGCGAGCCGGTCTGCTTGTGGTTCATGCCTGGTCCGCCACGCACCTTGCCGCCCCATGAGGCAAGCGGAACCGTCCTGTTCATCTCCACCTCGGCCTCATTGACCAGCTCGAACAGGGTCTGAACCTCACCCTGGCATTCAGGCAGGACTTTCTTCCAGTTTGCCTCATTGCCAAAACAGCTATTGGCCCGAGCTTTGCCGCAGATCTGGCGAACATTATCCAGGCACTTTTTGTCGAGCTCCTGAGCAGACACGAGTGCAGGCAAAATCGTGAGGGTGAAAATTCCCGTCATCAGCATGAGTATTGATCGCATGGCAAAACCTTTTGCGTTTGATACCGGCCCTCTTTTGAGGACGGTTATTGTTATCTGGACAGACGTCATGACCGATCACAAGCGGTCAGGTTTGGGGGCTGGCGGGTAACGGTCCCATTATTTGAGCCGCCATTTGCCACTGGCGACAAATTGCCTGAATACAGCCCCCGACCCATAGTCGTAGTGAACTGACGGGTCGGCACCGATCGCCAGAAGTGCAAGTTTGTGCTCCATGTCGCAATTCATTTCGCCCTGGCGGCGATGCCCTTGCAGGGCCTTAGCATTGGCCATGCAGTGCCGCCATTTGCGTTCAATATTGCCGAAGTCTCCGGGGCCCACCTGTCGCCCCGGATTGCCGGCCAGTTTCCCCCATTGGGCGCGGGTCCATTGCCGGCATTTGCGCAGATAATGCGTTTTAGCCGCCGCATTGCCTTGTCTGAACAGATTGACCACCTGTTGATTGCAGCCATGGCTCCTGCTGCTGACCAGGGCAATCTTTTCCCTGTGCGGTAAACGATCAAAACTTGCCTGCGAGGCGGCGGCACCGCTGCGCAAGCTGCGCAGGCTGTTTCCCATGCTGCCGCTGTTCCCGAACATGACAAGGGCATAATTCTTGACGTAATTGGCTGCGGTGAAGGCAATGGGGACAGCCAGAGCGCTGGTGTTCAGCTTGCTGGCGAGCCCGCGCGCGGTCCGGCGGAACGAGGTGAGTGTCTTGTCGCCCATGAACCGGCGCGAGAAGGGTCTAGAAGTCTTGTCGTGATAGACCAGAAGCCGGAAAGCCCCGGTCAGGCTGCGGCCATATTGAAACTCGGGCCCGGCCTTGAGGGTGCAAAGACCGTTTTGACCAGTGGCGCATTTGGCAAGAAAATCATTGAGCCGGGCCTTTTCCACAAAGATGCTCAGGACTTCATTCACGCCTGCTGTTTTGATGGCGGCCGCTGTGTGCGCATAATTGGCCTTGCGTGATCTCAGGCGCTGCCGCCAGGCGACACTTATTGTATTTTCAGGCTGTTTCAGGGACTGGGGATCGAACACGATCTGATCGCCTGCCCGAACCAGCCGGACAATACCGGTCCAGGTTTTGCCTTCCGCACCATGAACTTCGGCGCTGAAATTCTGCCCCGGCGACGGCCCCGCCGAGACCAGCATGACACCTGCCGCCAGGGCAGCGGCTCTGGCATATCCACTCGGGAGTATTCTGCTCATGATAGGCCCTCATCTATTGGTAATTATTTTTGTTTTTGGCCCCGTTTCATGAGGCGTGCTTGGTATGGGATGTCTGGCTGCGGACGGGAGCCGGGAGCCGGGATTTAAAAATTCTTCAGCACATCACCGAACATCGCCCCGGTGGCGCCGACCAGTCTCTGGATGCCTTTGACCGCAGTCTGCAATTGCGGAACCATGGCGCCGGCCACATCGCCGGCATCGGTGGCGAGCTGCTGGGCGCCCCTTGCGAAATTGGCGGCAATGGTCGTGTTCACAAACCGGTGCTGATAAGGCTTGAAGGACCTGTCATGATAAACCAGGAACCGGCTGGCCTTGTCCTTGCTCTGACCATATTGATAGTTCCCGGTCACGGTCAGGCTGCACATTTTGGCGCTCTGATCCTCGCAGGTCTCCAGAACGTCTCCGGTCAGTTCCGACTGAATGAACAGGATGAAAAACGAGCTTTTGCCCCCGGCGTCATAGGTCGCGGCGGTCTGAACATAGCGGACCTCACGGGGTCTGAAATTCTGCTGCCATTTGATCATCACCGCATTGTTTTCGGCTGCAAGCGCCGCCCGGCGAAATGTGATCTGATCGCCGGGCTTCACCAGGCCGGCACCCTTGGCCAAAGCGCCGCCTGTCAATGCCGGGCTGATCGCTACGCCGAGCATTAGGGCAAGCAGCAGGTGAAGCGGGCGTGAAATATATTTCGTGATCATTGAGGTTTGTCTTCCTTGTTGGTCTTGTCCTTGCCGCCCCGTCCATAAAAAAGGCTGGGATTTTGGGGTGATGGTCCCGTTCCGGCTGTTCTAGAAGGCTGGGGCAACGCCGCGAATGAGCGGCCTTTCAGGATTGAGGGGTTCAACACATCAGCGGCACGGTCACATCTTTTGCAGGTGAAGGGGATGCACCCCTCCTCAAGCGCAAAGGGCATGAAAATGCCCCGCCCCGGTCATCTCAGCTGGAAATGTTCTTGGCGCATTTCGCGCTCATTTCCCTCTGGATCTGCAAACTGGAATTCCACACGCCGAAATTGGCGCCGTTGCGGACTAAATTCATTTGGCAGATTGCCAGTTTTTTCCCCAGTTTGGATCCTGCTGCATTCGTGTAAGGGGCATTTTTTGGTGTCACGTATACGTTGAGATAGCCTTCCCGGGTCGGATGCAGCCAAACGGTCTTGCCGCCATTGGACTTGCAGCTGGTGAAAAATATGGCCGGGTTGGTGTTGTTGTAATAAATGCCATATTTCCAGTTTTTAGCCTGCTTGCACCTGCCGGCAATATCAATCCCGGCGCGTCTAGCGCCGTGCTTTGCAAAGATACTGCTCCGATGATAGGGCCAGTAAGCATCCCTATTCCGCAAAATGTACAGAATGATGTTCTTGGCCTCTGTCCTGTCGATACGGGTGCAGTTTGAGCAATATCCCGGGCTCCTCGACTGGTCGCTTTCTATCAGGTTTGAGGCCGTGACTTCGACGGTACAGCCCCGATTGTCGTTGCAAAACCTGAGAATGGCGTAGGATCCCCTGGAATTGCGAAAATTGCTTTGGTAGCGCAGTTCGATCTTGAAGGACTTGCCGCTTTTATTCTTGAAGGTGGTGCAGGTCGCCTTGTTGCCCGTATCTGTGGTGCCGCCATGATGGGCCCACGCATTTGAATTCGCACAACGCCAAATCGGAAAATTGTCCTCTTCGATATTCTCTCCAGCCGCATGAACCGGGACGATCGAGGTGCCAATCAGAAACAAGAACGATGTCAAAATATACAAATAATTACGCATTCAATTTCCTTTGTTCTCAATCAATCCAGATCGTTTGGCTCCAGCGGTGCCGAAGCCAGTATCGTTCATTTTTTATGTGTTAGCTATTATTATTATAATGTAATACCCTCACTGAGTTCGATGGCTTGAATTTGCAGCGATTTTGACGGATCGTGGCCATCTTCCCGTCCTGATAAAGAGTGGCCGAAGCATCACCTTGCCGATGAGTGGCGGTAAAAAATCAATGTTTGTCACCAATGATTTTCCAAACTGTCACTGGGTTCCTGCCAAAAACATACAAAACGACAGATTCTGAGCCGGGAACCAACTTGGTCTCGGAAAGAAATCATTTCACATGGATGTCAGCTCCTGGCACATTTCTGCCGGTTCGCGAATGTCAGCTTTACGGTTCAAAACGACCGAAAAAACTGACTGGTGCCAATGGCCGCAAAGGGCCGAAACCGGCAACTCTTGAATTTGCATTGATGGTCTCTGGGAGCCTGACCAACCCACCCCCACCGCACTCAAACAGTACCCAATTCATCTCTACATGTCTGACTGTCACCTTCAAAGGACAGGCCAATGGATTACGATATCAGGCCCCTTGGGGAGCGGAAACGCATCGCGCTCATTGCCTATGATCTCAAAAAAGGCGATCTTGCTGCATTGCCGCATGACCGTAAGGAGCCCGGTTTGACCGTGATCCTGCACGCGATAGAATGGACCCATGAAACTATGAAACGACATTCAACCGGCGGCAGGGTGCCTGCATGTTGAGAGGGGTGTGAATGGACGACAATCTGACCACCGGACAATGCCTTTGCGGCGCGGTGAAGTTTTCCATATCGGGAGAGTTCGAGAGCTTC
>PKTQ01000313.1 GCA_002869085.1 Hyphomicrobiales bacterium
GCCATGCCGAGCGAGCCGTCATGCGCCTGGGCGATTTCCGCTATGATTGTCGCGGCCCGGCCCGGTTGCGGGTCTTCGAGCCATGTGGCTGTTGAATCCGTCAATGCCGCCACTCTTACCTGTTATTATTTAAGGTGGTAATAGGCAAGACCAGCACCTTCGCTGATTTTCTGGGGCCAGTTTCCGAATACCGCCATCAATTCGAGGTCGTATTTTTGCACATCCTGTGTGGAGAGGGAAAAGTAATTTTTGGCCCGGATAGCTAGAGGACGCTGACCTTCGAGATTGAAGTCGGCAAACGGTTCGACCATCAGAACTGCCTTTTTCGACACCCGCACCATCTCCGAAATCGCCTGGTCGCGGATCAATTCCATTTGCTCAAGCGCCAAGCGCGAAAAGACGAGATCGAAACTATTGTCGTCAAAGGGCAGCCGGGTGGCGTCCCCTTGCCTGAAATCAATGGTTTTATGCGCCGTGCGGTCCTTGAGTTCAAAGACGCTGAAGGATGCGATCACATCCGGCAGCGTATCTTCCTCCTGCACGGACTTGGCCCGCGCCACACCTTCAGCGGTCAGCTCGACGCCGGCGAATTTCGTGCCGGGGAAACAACAGGACAGGGTGAGCAGATTGAGCCCCATACCGGCGCCCACTTCTAGGACAGTGCTGGGCTTAGTGAGATCAACCACCTTCATTACTCGCTCAAGATGCACAAAATTGATGCCCTCTCTGGTGAGAACAAGCCCCTTTTCATTCCATTCGGCGAGCGTCCTGTCTTTTCGCGATTTCGGTTTGCGTGGATGCGGCCAAACCACGCTCGACCAGGTCCGGCCATAGGTGTTCTTAACATGGTCGGCGGTACGGTAGTTTTTCACCGACCGTTTGCTGGAGCCAATCAGGGCCTTGATATGCTTCTTGATGATCTTGCCGCGCCAGTGAAACCAGTTGAGAAACATCTCCCAACGCCAGCGCAGACTGGAACGCGGCATGGTTTCCACGAGCCATGGCTCCAATACGTCATAACAATGGTTCGGATTTTCTGTCTCAAGCTGTTGGGAATCCATGCGGGTGTACCTCTTACTTGTCTCATGATGAAAATGCTTTAGGCGTAAATTGCTCTTTACGTGTTCTACTGCCTGCTTCAACGCTTGGAAGTGGCCAAGTCAACAGCCTAGAGCAATTAGAGATACAATCTGCGGAGCTTTGCACCACACTGTATCTGGACCGGTATTGCTGGGTGCAGTGCTGATTGTTCTCCTATATTGGGCTGTCAAGCCGATGTCCAGATGATATAGCAGCCACCAAATTAACTAGGTGAAGCGCCCCATTCGCTCTAAGATCTGGATTGCTGGTTGATCCGGAAGATGTTCCTCTTAATCTGACTGCATTCCAGATCATGAAATCTATTCAGGCAGTTCGCCAGCTTATGTATTTTCCCAATAACTTCATCCGTCGTGACATCAGGAAATCTGTGTTTGTTATGGTCTTTGCCGCTCTTGCTGCCGGGAATGAAGTGGCCAATTGTCTTGTTCAGCTGTCGCCAACGCGATCTGAAATTTCCGATCAACTGGGGCATAAGCGCTTGTCTATCTCCTGAGTGACGGAGGAATGAAGAGAGCGCATAATCAGCGATTTGATCAGAAGCCAGTGGACCAGTGCGCGAGGCCGCTAATAGGTCGGCTAACGCAAGCTGTTGTTGGCTTCGAGGCATTGGTTCCTTCGCGCTTAGCCTGTCTTTGATTATGGAGATCAATTGAGTTTCGGAGGTTGCGGAACAACTGAGCTGGTCAGGAAACTCGACTTCTCCAACTGAGGTCTTAAACGGCACAAACGATATGGATTGGCGGTTTAACAAGAAGGCTTCAATGCCTGTCGAACAGCTATTGTGGATCATTACCTTGCAGGCCAGCAACCAAGGTATCACGCTATCTTCATGCAAAACATGAATCTGAGAAGCTCCACCCGCCGCTCTTTTCCAGGCCGCATGGTCCTCAGAAGGGTGCGGTCGCACAACAATGCATGTGTTCGGGAATGTTTGGTTGAGTTTAGCGAGTAATTTGAGAAACATTTCGAACATTCTTTGACGATGTCGCCATATGTTATTGATTTCATCAAGTTTATCTCTACTCGCACCTAACTTTTGTTGTTTCTTCTGCTCTGAGGGGACAACGTGATTGACCACGCCAAAATTCGAATTAATCAAAATAAAATCACCAAAGCGATCTTTCAAACGTTTAATTTCTTCATCATAAAATGTGATAAACTCCGGCCGTAATAGATCTAGGCGGCAGTTTCCTGTGATATGGATTGGTGCGCCGCCATATCCTGGTGCCTCGGCTATAAGTTGAGCATTTACCTCGGACCAAGCAAAAAACTCCTTGACGAGCGAAAAGGCTGGTTGGGCGATGCGCCTCTTATAGTATATTTCTTTTGAAAAGTGTAACATGCCCTCGTCGTCCCATGCATCTATTTCATGTCCCAATTGGTCGAGGATTGTGAATATCCGGTTCGAAGGCTGGCGAAAATCCTTGGCGAGATAGAGTGAGCGAGGGAAGGAGTGTATCCGGTTGTGAATTTCGTGCCTAGCCCCGATATAAACCGTGGCTCCCTTCTCAGCCAAAACACAGCCAAGCAGCAGTTTGGCATCAAATTCACGTGATTTGTTTTCCGAAGGCAATATAATTGGATAGGATTGTTCCTGCATGGGAAAATGTGAGTTTAGCTGTTTCTGGAACAATTAGCAGCCCCTGTGTACCAGAGAGTATAAGGAGTTACAAAAGATATGTGCGGCCTGTTGTTCCATCTTTTTTCTGATCAGCCTTCATCCTTGTCTTCCTACGAGGCGGCCCTTGAATTGATGGCTGAGCGAGGCCCTGATTTCCAGGACATTCAGATCGAGGAAGGCTTCGCAGCAGGGCACACCCGGCTTGCCATCATTGACCTTGATCAGGAGGCCAACCAACCGTTCTGGGACGAAGAACGGCGAAGGGTGATCGTCTTCAACGGCGAGATATACAACTACCGGCGTTTGCGGCGGGAGATGGAGGAGCAAGGCATCCGTTTTGTGACCGCCAGCGATACGGAAGTCCTGATGAAAGCCCTCATCACTTTCGGTGAGCTCGAGGCCCTGAGAAAAATCAGGGGCATGTTTGCCTTTGTGCTTCACGATACCAGAACCGGGGAAACTTTGGCGGTCCGCGATCATTTCGGGCAAAAGCCCCTTTATTTTTCACAAAGTGACAATGGTACCGTGTTTGCATCCGATCCTTATGCAATCACCAAAATTTCAGGAATTTGTGAGCCGGACTTGGACTCATATGGACTCTATCTGGCGACGTCAGGAGAGACCGGAACCCGCGGTCTGCATGCGCCCGACCGCAGCTTTTTTAAAGGCGTTGAAATGCTGCCAGCGGGGCATGTGCTGCGGATTCGCCCCGGAAAAAAACTCGAAAAAACCCGCTATTTTGCACCTTGGGATTTGTTTGATGAAAACCGGTATCTGCAAAACCTTAAACGTCCAAAATCTGATCTTATCCAGGAATTATCTCAATTGGTGCAGCAGTCTATCCGCCGCCATTTGGTCAGCGATGTCCCTTCAGGCGTCTTTCTGAGCGGTGGGATCGATTCCAGTTCGGTGTTCTGGCATGCAATAGATCAGAATCCGGATATTCAGACATTCACAAAAATTTCTCCAGGTATTGAGCGCATACCTCTGGAGGTCGTGCCTGAACTCTTGCGGCGCCGCCCTGCAACCGCGCATTTTATCCGTCAGGATAAGAATAGGTTTGTGCCCGAACTGGAAGAATTTATCGAATATTCCAGAGCTCCAAGCCGATGGAATTCTGGGCCTTCCATGAACTCCCTCTGCAAGTCTGCACGTGACAATGGGGTCATCACCTTGCTGGGAGGAGACTGTGTCGATGAATATTTTGGCGGATATATCCATTACAAGGGTTATTTCGAGAACGATCCGCCTCTCAATGATCTGGGAGACTTGGTGCGTCTCGGCGATGGCCGTCATTCAGAAATTGCAGTTGACTATTTGAAAAAGCAGAACGCCATCAGGAGTGAGATTCTCTCATGTCTGGAAAGTGTCGTTTCAGGCGCTGAACTGATGGCCCAGGCAACCATGCTGCACGATACAACCACATTCCTGCAGAGCTGCACGCTTCCCCATTCGGATGCTTATTCCATGATGGCATCGGTTGAACTGCGAAATCCCATGTTGGATTTGGATCTCGTATCTTTTGCCATAAATTTACCGTCCGATCTAAGGTCAGCCCATCACGAGAATGGTGAATTTGGGAAACTGCTATTCCGCGAATGGGCTGGCAGCACTATCGGCGAATTCACAAACATCAAGAAGGAAGGCACGCGGAACTACGCCATGTATATGGCAGATTCTGGGTTCTGGAATCAGGATGAGTTTTCCATATTCAAATTGTTCGATTTGAATGAGCTCCCTCATCCAAGGGATTTAATCCGTTACATAAATCTTGAATTATTCCACAACGCCTTCTTCATGGGTAAAGAGAAACGTACCATTGACGGGCTTCTCAGCGCGGAAGGGCGAGCAGCCTTGAGCAGCGGCTGAATATGTAATAGATGTGGGGCAAACACGAAGGCTTAGAGTCCGCAAGCCGGACAATTCAAGGATAGAGATATGCGTGTAGGCGATGGGCTGGCGGCGGGCAACGCCAACTGGACCTTTGGCGGCGATGTTGCCAAACAGTTTGATGATCATGTTGCAAAGTCTGTCCCGCTATATAATGAGGGCCATGGTCTTTCCTGTGCGGTTAGCGATTTTTTCGTCAAACCGGATTCCACGGTCTATGAAATCGGCTGTTCGACCGGTGTGCTGACCTGCAAGCTGTCTGAGCATAACAAGTCAAAATCCGGCGCTAAATTCATCGGCATTGATGTTGAAGACAATATGATCAGCCAGGCGAATGAAAAACGCAAGAAACTAGGTCTGGACAATGTGACTTTCGAGGTTGGCAATGCGCTGCTCTACGAATACGAGCCGGCTGATCTGATCGTCGCCTATTATACGGTTCAGTTCATCCGCCCCAGCCAGCGGCAACAACTTTTTGATCTGCTATACAATTCCCTGCAATGGGGCGGGGCCCTGGTGCTATTCGAGAAGGTGCGCGGTCCCGATGCCCGTTTTCAGGATATGCTCACCAGCCTCTATTCCGATTACAAGCTCGATCAGGGCTATGACGCAGAAGAAATCGTGTCGAAAACCCGTTCGCTGAAAGGGGTGCTTGAACCTTTCTCGACCCAGGGCAATATTGACCTTATGAAAAGGGCCGGTTTCAAAGACATTATGAGCATTATGAAATATTTGTGTTTTGAAGGCTTCGTGGCAATTAAATAAACGCAAAACATCATCAAATAAAATTGGACAAATTATGAACGCGACCGCTTTCTTCACCAAGGACGATGGCAGGAAACTGCCTGTGGGTGATGACTATCTCCTGCCCTTCCTCAACCCGACCAGCCCGGGCACCAATTACTGGGACTCGCCTCCGCCCAACAGCAAAAGCGTGTTGCGGCGCCAGGATGGGCGCATTCTTTTGCAATTGCACCAGGTAATTGATCTGCTTCGGCGCAGTCAGATACCGCTTAAGGACAAGGTGCTGCTGGATATCGGCACAGGCAATGGCATGATCCCGCGGCTGATGCTGCAGTTCAGCGATCTCAGCGCGGCGGTCGGCGTCGATCCCTATCTCGATGGCGAACATAAATCGAGCTGGCAGCAGCATGACCGGGATGAGTTGTTCCTTGAATTGGCCGGTTTCATTGAAAAACAATGCCCGGGTGTTCTGGATTTCGACAAATACCGCGATCTGACCCAGTATCAGGATTTCTCACTGATGCCGGGGCCATGCCCCTATGAGAAGGCCAAGGGAAAGAAGTTCCGTTTCGAGCAGATCGGCGCTCACGATCTGGGCCAGTTGGATGACAAGTTCGACATTTTCTACGCCAAGGCCATTGACCACATTCCCAATTGGGCCGGCATTTTCAAGGCCATCCGCGAAGTGGCAAACCCCGGTGCCGTGGTGGTCATCAAACACTTCTCGTTCTTCTCATATCTCGGGCCGCATCGTTACGCGACGACCAATATTCCCTGGGGACATCTGTTGATGACCGACGATGAATATCGCCGCTTTGCAACGGAATTCCATTCCAGCCGCAGCGACCAGATGATCGATTTCTATTTCAACGGACTTGCCTATCCCAGGACCACCATGTCGCAATTGACCGAAATTGCCCGGCAGAACGGTTTTGCCATGCATGTCAGCATCACCGAGCCCAACCGTTCGCTGGCGCATTATTTTAAGTTCATTGATGAGGTGCCGGACTTCTGGGACATCGTCCGCGAAAACCACCCCTCCGCCTCTGTGGAGGAAATGTTCTCGGGCCGTTGCCACATGGTGTTCAAGAGCGTCGATTAGGTCTGGATCTGCAACCAAATTACCCAGACCCATAATCGCCGGCCCGGCCCTCGGCGGCGCGGGCCGCCGGCCCGTTGCTGCGGCAGGAAAACCCGCCACCGGGTCTGTACCGCCATCCTGAAATAAGGTAAGGGAAGC
>PKTQ01000189.1 GCA_002869085.1 Hyphomicrobiales bacterium
CGCACCGGGCGGCCGATCATCCAGGCCAGTTCCGGCACGATCTCATCATTCATTTCGCCGAGCCGCGCCACACCGGCCCGCACCAGCGCGATGCGCTCATCGAGCGGCCGTCGTGCCCAGTCCTTCTGGGCGCGCCGCGCCGCGGCCACCACCGCCTCGGCTTCAGCCATCGCCGCTATGGGGCGCTCGGCATAGACCGAGCCGTCAATCGGAGAAATACAGCGGATCGTCTTCGCGTTCATTTCATTCAAGCCCTCTCAAACCCGCGCGCCACCTCCCAATCGGTGACCCGGCGGTCATATTCAAACTGCTCCCAGCGCGCGGCATGCACATAGTGATCGACCACATCGCCGCCAAAGGCGCCGCGCAGCATGGCCGAACCGTCAAGCGCCTCGGTAGCGGCGCGCAAAGTGGTGGGAATCTCGCGCACGCCCTCGCCGCCATAGGCATCGCCCACGAATTCAGGCTCAAGCTCGCGCTTGTTTTCAATGCCGTCGAGCCCCGCCGCGATCAGCGCCGCCATCGCCAGATAGGGGTTGAGATCGGCGCCGCCGACCCGGCACTCCACCCGCACCGCCTTGCTGTCTGCCCCGCATACCCGGTAGCCTGCGGTGCGGTTGTCCATCGACCAGATCGCCTTGGTGGGCGCGAAGGTACCGGCCTGGAAGCGCTTATAGGAATTGATATTGGGAGCGAGGAATGCGGTGATGTCGCCGGCATTGTGCAAGAGCCCGGCCATATATTGCTTCATCAGCTCCGACATGCCGTGCTTGGCGGCCGGGTCATAGAACAGCGGCTTGCCGTCAAGGTCCACCAGCGATTGGTGCACATGGGAGGAATTGCCCGCAAAACTGTCATCCCATTTGGCCATGAAGCTGATCGAGCGGCCCTTCGACCAGGCGATTTCCTTGCAGCCGTTTTTGATGATCGCGTGCCGGTCGCCCATGGTCAGCGCATCAGTGTAGCGCACATTGATTTCTTCCTGGCCGGCGCAGGCCTCGCCCTTGGAGTTTTCCACCGGAATATCGGCCCCGTTCAGCCCGTTGCGGATCGCCCGCATCACCTCTTCTTCCTTGGTGGTCTGGAAGATGTGGTAATCCTCATTATAGGCGCTGATCGGGGTCAGCCCGCGATGGCCCTTCTCCTGGGCTTCCTCATAGCTTTCCCGGAACAGGAAAAACTCAAGCTCGGTCGCCATCATCGCCTTCATGCCCATGGCCTCGAGCCGCTCCACCTGCCGCTTGAGCACCGCGCGCGGCGAATGGGGCACCGGCGCATGGGTGTGGTGGTCGAGCACATCGCAGATCACCAGCGCCGTGCCCTCCAGCCAGGGAATGCGCCGCAGCGTATCGAGGTCGGGCTTCATGGCATAGTCGCCATAGCCGGCTTCCCAGCTTGTGGCCTTATAGCCATCCACCGTTTCCATCTCCATGTCGGTAGCCAGCAGATAATTGCAGCAATGGGTCTCGTCCACGCCGCTGTCGAGAAAGAACTCGGCATGGAAGCGCTTGCCCATCAGCCGCCCCTGCATATCCACCTGCACCACCAGAACCGTATCGATCTCGCCGCTTTTCACGGCCGATGTCAGCTCTTCCAAAGTCAATTTTCCTGCCATCTGGATGCCACGCCCTGTTTGTAAGAATTGCCGGGATCTCCGCCGGGAGCCCCTATAACCCGTGATACCCCCGGAGAAGAAGGCTCCTCCGGGGGTGTTCTCGCTGATGCCTCCCGGCCCCGATGCCGCGCATCGGGACTTGGGTTCGCTTAGGCTCGAGCTCTAATGCGCCCGATCAGCCGTAACGATAGGGCTTGCCGGCTTTCGCCATCACGCCGCTATATTCTTTCAGGATTTTCACCACCTTGGCGCTGCGCTCGGACTTGGCGGCGATCTGGTCCCAATATTTCAGGGCCGCGGCCTCGACCTGAGCCCATTCTTCTTCCGGAATGGTGGTCAGTTTCAGCTTGCTGCCGCTGGTGCGCAATTTAGCCTCGCCGCCCCAATACCAGTGCTGGCGGTAATAATGCGACGAATCCATGCACAGCCTGAACAGCTCCTGCAGATGCGGCGGCACTTCGTTCCAGCGTTCGGTATTGGCGAAGAACGAGCCGATCCAGGCGCCGGTGATATTGTTGGTGAGGAAGTAATTGGTCACATTGGCCCAGCCCACCGTGTAGTCCTCGGTGATGCCCGACCAGGCCATGCCGTCAAGCTCGCCGGTCTGCACCGCAACCTCGGCATCCTCATAGGGAATCTCGACCGGGATCACCCCGAACTGCGACAGGAAGCGCCCGGCGGTCGGGAAGGTATAGACCCGCAGCCCCTTCAGGTCGGCCAGGCTGGTGATCGGCTTTTTGGTGTTGATGTGGCACGGATCCCATGAACCGGCGCTGAGCCAGGTCACATTCTCCACTTCCGAATAGGCCTCTTCCCAGATTTCCTTCAGGCCATACTGGTTGAACAGCACCGGCACATCGAGGCTGTAGCGGGTGGCGAAGGGGAAATAGCCGCCGAACACCGATACATCCACAGGCGCCGACATGGAATCCTCATCCGACTGCACCGCGTCGATGGTGCCTTTCTGCATGGCGCGGAACAGCTCGCCCGTGGGCACCAGCTGATCGGCGGTATAGAGCTCGATCACCATATCGCCCTGAGCGACCTTGTTGAACGAGTCGATCGCCGGCTTGATCACATGCTCGGCCAGCGCCGCGCCGGCATAGGTCTGCAGGCGCCATTTGATGGTCTTGCCCGATGTGGCCCCGTGCACCGCCGGCGCGGCAAGGGTCGTCGCGGCGGCCGCAAGCCCGGCGGTTTTGATAAACTCTCGTCTGTTCGTCATGTCCTGTCTCCCTAGGGTTGTCCGGCTCATTGCCTATTTCAACACCAGCAGCCGTGAATGAACCGGTCCTTTTCAAACTGCTGAACAAAACTGCGTAATTCTTAGCCTATTTGATACTCACACTCCTGGGCAGCCATAGCGCCAGTTCCGGGAAGATGATCACCAGGCCGAGGCCGAGCATCATGATCATCACGAACGGGGTCACCGAGCGGTAAATATCGCCCAATGTCACCTCGGGCGGCGCCATCGCCTTCATCAGAAACAGATTATAGCCGAAGGGCGGCGTCATATAGGCGATCTGGCAGGTGATGGTGTAGAGCACCCCGTACCAGATCAGGTCGAAGCCGAGCTGGCGCACCATCGGCACATAAAGCGGCGCCACGATCACCAGCATCGCCGTATCATCCAGAAACGTGCCCATCAGAATGAACGACAATTGCATCAGGATCAGAATGGTCCAGCGATCAAAGCCCAGATTGTCCAGGAACAGGGTCTCAATCGCCCGCACCGCCCCCAGCCCGTCAAACACCGCGCCGAAGGCCAGCGCCGCCAGGATGATCCACATGAACATGCAGGAAATCGCCAGGGTCTTCTCGACGCAGACATGCAGGATATCGAAAGTCAGGCGGCGGCGCAGCACAGCGGCGATCAGCGACGCCATCGCGCCGACCGCGGCGCTTTCCACCAGGCTGGTCTTGCCCATCAGAAACAGCCCGGTCATCGAGAAGAAGATGAACAGCGGAATGATGCCGGCGCTGAGCAGGCGGAACTTCTCGCCCCAGCCCACATTGCGCTCGTCTTTCGACAGGGCCGGGCCGAGATGGGGCTGGAAATAGCAGCGCACCGCGATATAGGCGATGAACAGCCCCGCCATCATCAGCCCCGGAAACACCCCGGCCAGCCAGAGCTGGCCCACCGGCTGGCGCGAGATCATGCCATACAGCACCAGCACCACGCTCGGTGGCACCAGAATGCCCAGCGACGAGCCGGCCTGAATCACCCCGGTCATCATCACCTTGTCATAGCCGCGCCGCAGCAGTTCCGGCAGGGCGATGCTGGCGCCGATCGCCATGCCCGCCACCGACAGCCCGTTCATCGCCGAGATGATCACCATCAGGCCGATTGTGCCGATCGCCAGCCCGCCATTCAGCGGCCCCATCCACACATGGAACATCTTGTAGAGATCTTCGGCAATGCCGGTCTCGGACAGGATATAGCCCATGAAGATGAACAGGGGCAGCGTCAGCAGCGGATACCATTTCATCAGCTTCATATTGGCGCTGAAAGCGATTTCCGCCCCGCCATCGCCCCAGAGCAGCAGCGAGAAGATCACCGCCACGAAGCCGATGGCCCCATACACTCTCTGGCCGGTGATCAGCATGACCATCATGGTCATGAACATCAAAAGTGCGATGAATTCATAGCTCATGGGATCGGCCTATCCAGGGCTATGCCCAAATCCTTGAAGAACACAGCGATGGCCTGCAGCAGGGTCAGGAATATCCCGATATCCATCACGACCTTCACCGGCGCCATTTTCGGCGCCCAGATCGAGCGGCTGGTCTCCCCATATTCAAATGCGTAAATGGTGCTGGAAATGCCGCCATAGAGCAGGATCACCAGGAAGAAGATCAGGAACATCACCGTGAACACATCGACCCAGGACTGCCGGTACGGCTTCCATTTGCCATAGACCAGATCCATGCGCACATGAGCCCCCAATTGCATGCTGTGCCCGCCGCCGAGCAGGTAATAGGCCACCATGGTGAACTGGGCCATTTCCAGCGTCCACAGCGCCGGGGTGAAGAAGGATTTGGAGATCGAGGACCACAACAGGATGCCGAGCATCACAAACAGCAAATACATGGCGAAGCGTCCGACCACCAGATTGATGGCATCGACAATGCGCACATATTTGATGATGATCCGTGGCATCAGCCGCCCCCTGTCCCGCCGGCCCGGCGCCGGTCGCTTGTGTCCTTCAGATCGGCCTCGGCCCGCACCAGCCAGTCCGACAGCATCTCCGCCATCGCCTTGCGCTGCTCGGGCCGGACCAGCAAATCATTGCGTATCTCCAGCATGACATTGGGCAATCCGTGCGGCAAGGCATGTTCGACCAGCGTATGGGTCACCCCGTCCTCAGGGCCGTAAGGGGCATTGCGGCGCACCTTCAGGCGGCCATCGGCGTCGGCGATGGCCAGCACCGCATCGGCGAGGCGGCTGTCCGCGTCATGCAGCACGCCGAGCTCCATCTCGCGCCTTACCCCGCCATGCACCGGCGTGAAGGAATGCACGGTGACGAGCATCGGGCCGTGGCCACTGCGGCGCCGCCCTTCCATCACCCGCGCCAGTTCCGCCCTGAACGGCGCGTAAATCCGCTCCCGCCGCCGCGTGATATCGGCCTTAGACAGCCCGGCATTGCCCGGCACCTTGATGCCGTCGCTGACATCGGGCGCGGCGCTCGGCGCGCCGGGTTTGCGGTTGCAGTCATAGACCAGCCGCGAGAGCCGGGCCGCGACCAGCGGCGCATCGAGCCGGGCCGACATGGCGCGGGCCACATCGAGCGCGCCCGGATCCCAGGCGATATGGCTGGCCAGTTCAGCCTCGCCGAGGCCGAGAGCGTGATAACTTTCCGGAATGAAATTGGATGCGTGTTCGCACGCCAGGACAAAATTGCCCGCCCCGGCCGGATGGGCTGTTTCCACCACCCGGTCGGCGGTCAAATGATCTAGTCCGGCGCTTTCACCCATCCGCAAAAAGCCTTTCCCATGCGTTTTGAATATAATTTTTCAGATTGATCCGGCTTGTCAAGGTGATTTCTGGAAAATGCGAGTCATCCAATAATTTTATGGATAATGCGGGTGAGACGTGCTTGGATGGTCGGCCCGGGCACCCCTGGTTGAGAGGTCATTGCGATGGGTAAGCAGCAAAATCTGACAGTTGCCGAGCGTATCCGCCGCCAATTCGAGGGCTTGACCCGTGCCGAACGCCAGCTCGCCAATGCCATGATGGAGAATTATCCTGTCTCAGCCCTGGGCAGCATCACCGCGGTGGCCGAGGCCTCGGATGTCTCGACCCCGACCGTGGCGCGCATGGCGCGAAAGCTGGGTTTTGGCGGCTTTCCCGAATTGCAGGCGGCCCTGCGCACCGAGCTGAAGGCCAAGATATCCAACCCGATAACCAAGCATCAGCGCTGGACCGAGAACGCCCCCGACACCCATATTCTCAATCGTTTCGCCGATGCGGTCATGTCGAATATGCGCCAGACCCTGCGCCAGATCGACCTCGATGCCTTTAACGCCGTCACCGCCCTTTTGTGCGACAAGAACCGGGCGGTGCACACGGTGGGCGGGCGCATCACCCGCGCCCTCGCCGATTATTTCTTCACCCATATGCAGATGATCCGCGACGATGTCACCCTGATCGCCGACAATTCCAATACCTGGCCCCATTACATCATGAGCCTGAAACCGGGCGATGTGCTGGTCGCCTTCGACATCCGCCGCTATGAGCGCGACTTCATGCGCCTGGCCGAAATGGCCCATGACCGCAATGTGGAGCTGGTGCTGTTCACCGACCAATGGGGCTCGCCGGCCGCCAAATATGCCAGCCATACCTTTCATGCCCGCATCGAGGCGCCCTCGGCCTGGGATTCCAATGTGGTGATTCTGTTCATCATCGAGGCGGTGATCGCCGCGGCGCAAAC
>PKTQ01000229.1 GCA_002869085.1 Hyphomicrobiales bacterium
ACTGGCCGGCGGGGGAATTTGTGGCATCTTGATCCTTCAGCCGGTCCTGCCCGCCCCGCTCGCTCTTTTTCGCCCTTCGGGCTGTGACGCTCAAGCGCCGCTAGGGCTGCGCTCCCGCTTGGTCGCTAGTCCTCGGCTACGCCTCGTCCAGAGGTATCCTTGCCAGCGTTTAGCCTTAACTGCCGGAGCATGCCTTAAGGTGACCGGGCGGGGCTGCGGGGCTTTTGTTTTGCCTCGCGCCAATTCCCTAAGGACCGGGGGTCCTTAGGTCATGGCTCCGGCGGGGCGGCCTGTCCGGCCGACGCCCGGTCGGGCTTGCCGCTCAGGTCCAAGGATTTGTCCCTGAGCGGGGGTGCTTTTCGTTTGCGTCCGCTTTTCCTACCGAGCCTGTCGGCTCTTTTATCCTGAGGGAGTTTGAACCAAGGGTGACCGGATGGGGCTGCGGGCCTTTTGATTCTTCTGCCGGTCCTGCCCGCCCCACTCCCCCTCCCCACCGCCCTCAGGGATTGTGACTTAAGGGCGGTGAGGAGGGGGAGCTTGGGCTTTTTAATGATCATTGGTGCCGGGCCGGTGGGCGGCGGAATATTACAGATCGCGCCGGGCGGCCTTTTCGCGCAATTTGAATTTCTGGATCTTGCCGGTCGAGGTTTTCGGCAGCTCCTCGAACAGCACGAAATGCGGCGCCTTGAAATGGGCCAGGTGATCGCGGCACCACGCGATCAACTCCTCGGCGCTCACCTGCTCATGGCCCGGTTTCAGCTCGACAAAGGCGCAAGGGGTCTCGCCCCATTTGCTGTCCGGCCGGGCCACCACCGCCGCCGCCGCCACCGCGTGATGCCGGTAAAGGGCGTTCTCGACCTCGATCGAGGAGATGTTCTCGCCGCCAGAGATGATGATGTCCTTCGAGCGGTCCTTGAGCTGGATATAGCCGTCGGGATGGCGCACGCCGAGATCGCCGGAATGAAACCAGCCGCCGCGGAACGCCTCCTCGGTGGCATCGGGGTTTTTCAGATAGCCCTTCATCACGATATTGCCGCGGAACATCACCTCGCCCATGGTCTCGCCGTCAAAGGGGGTTTGCTGCATGCTGTCCGGGTCGCGCACCGACAGGCCTTCGAGCGCCGGATAGCACACGCCCTGGCGGGCTTTCAGTGCCGACCTCGCGGCCGAACTTAGCTGATCCCATTCGCCCTTCCATTCATTGACCACCGCCGGGCCATAGGTTTCGGTGAGGCCGTAAAGATGCACCACGTCGAAGCCGGCCTCGCTCATGGCGTTCAGCACGGATTCGGGCGGCGGCGCAGCGGCGGTGAGGAACTTGACGGTCTGGGGCAGGTCGCGTCGCTCATCGGGCGCCGCGTTCAACAGGGTCGACATGACGATGGGCGCGCCGCAAAGATGGGTCACGCCATGCTCGGCCAGGGCCTGCCAGATGGCGCCGGCGCGCACCTGGCGCAGGCAGACATGGGTGCCGGCCACCACCGAAAGCGACCAGGGAAAGCACCAGCCATTGCAATGGAACATGGGCAGGGTCCACAGATAAACCGGGTGTTGCCCCATGCCGGCCGAGATCACATTGGCATAGCCCATCAGATGGGCGCCGCGATGATGATAGACCACCCCTTTTGGGTTGCCGGTGGTGCCGGAGGTGTAATTGAGCGAGATCGCCTCCCATTCATCATCGGGGCCGGACCAAATGAAATCGGGGTTGCCGCTTAGCAGAAAATCCTCGTAATCCTCGGCGCCGGCATAGGCGGCCCCTTGCGGATATTCCGGATCGTCATAATCGATCACCAGCGGCGAGACGGAGGCGGAGGCCAGCGCCTCGCTCATCGGCTCGCGGAACTCCCGGTCGGCGATCACCAGCCCGGCATGGGCATGGTCGAGCATGAAGGCGATGGCGGCGGCGTCGAGCCGGGTGTTGATGGCATGCAGCACCGCGCCGGCCATCGGCACCGCATAATGCACTTCCAGCATGGAGTGGGTGTTGGACAGCATCACCGAAACCGTATCGCCCCGGCCGATGCCGCGGGCCTTGAGGGCCGAGGCCAGTTGGCGGCAGCGGCGGTAGAACTCAGCATAAGTGAACCGCTGCCCGCCATGGATGATGGCGGTGCGGTCGGGGAAGATCGCCGCCGCCCTCGACAGGAAAATGAGCGGCGTCAGGGGCTGATAATTGGCCGGATTTTTCCCCAGTCCGGTTTCAAATGCGCTTCTGGTCATGATTATCCTCCCCGTTATCGGTTTTTTTTGCTGTATAATTGCGCTCAGGCTATCCAATCTTGCACCTGCGGGCAATCTGGTTTGGATCAGTTCCCACCCTAGCCGATAGTTGGCTTGAAAAGCCGGAAGGCTTGAAGAAAATGAAAACCACGGATTCAAGGGGAGAGAAACAATGAGCCATTACGGCGAGGTATATCAGAGCTGGAAAGACGACCCGCAGACCTTCTGGGCCAAGGCGGCCGAGGGGATCGACTGGAGCAAACCCTGGGACAAGGTATTCGACGAAAGCCAGGGGGTGTATGGGCGCTGGTTTACCGGTGCGAAGTGCAATACGGCCTATAATTGCCTGGACCGGCATGTGGCCGGCGGGCGCGCCGAGCAGGCGGCGCTGATTTATGACAGCCCGGTCACCGGCGAGATCCGCAGCTACAGCTATGCCGAACTGCTCGATGAAGTGGCGGCCTTTGCGGCGGTGCTGAAAAAACACGGCGCCGGCAAGGGCGATCGGGTGATCGTTTATATGCCGATGATCCCGGAGGCGGCCATCGCCATGCTGGCCTGCGCCCGCATCGGCGCGGTGCATTCGGTGGTGTTTGGCGGCTTTGCCGCCAATGAGCTGGCGACCCGCATCGACGACGCGGCGCCGAAGCTGATCGTATCGGCGTCCTGCGGCATCGAGCCGGGACGGATCGTGAAATACAAGCCGCTGCTCGACGAGGCGATCGAGCTGTCGCGCGAAAAACCCAGCGCCTGCCTGATTTTCCAGCGCGAGATGGAAACCGCCGCGCTGCAGGAAGGCCGGGATTTCAACTGGGCCGAGGAAGTGGCGGCGGCCAAGGCGGCCGGCGAAAAGGCTGAATGCGCCGAGCTCGAGGCCACCGATCCTTTGTATATCCTCTATACATCCGGCACCACCGGCGAGCCCAAGGGGGTTCTGCGCGACAATGGCGGCCATATGGTGGCCCTGAAATGGACCATGAGCGCCGTTTACGGCATCGAGCCGGGCGAGGTCTATTGGGCGGCCTCCGATGTGGGCTGGGTGGTCGGCCATTCCTATATCGTCTATGCGCCGCTGCTGCATGGCTGCACCACTATTTTGTTCGAGGGCAAGCCGATCGGCACGCCGGATGCCGGGGTGTTCTGGCGCATCATCGAACAGCACAAGGTGGCGGCCCTGTTCACGGCGCCGACCGCATTCCGGGCGATCAAGAAGGAAGACCCGGAAGGCAAGCTGATCGGGGATTATGATTTGTCCGGCTTCCGCACCCTGTTCCTGGCCGGCGAGCGGGCCGATCCGGACACCCTGCAATGGGCCGAGGACAAGCTGCAGGTACCGGTGATCGACCATTGGTGGCAGACCGAAACCGCCTGGGCGATTGCCTCCAATCCGGTGGGGCTGGGGCTGCTGCCGGTCAAGCACGGCTCGCCCACGGTGGCGATGCCCGGCTATGACATCCGCATTCTCGACGAAAGCGCCCAGGAAGTGGCAACCGGGGAGACCGGCGCCATTTCCGTCAAGCTTCCGCTGCCGCCCGGCTGTCTGCCCACTTTATGGAAAAAAGACCAGCGCTTCCGGGAAAGCTATCTCGAAGCCTATCCGGGCTATTACCAGACCGCGGATGCGGGCTATGTGGACGAGGACGGCTATATCTATGTCATGTCCCGGACCGACGACATCATCAATGTGGCCGGGCACCGCCTGTCCACGGGCGGCATGGAAGAGGTGCTGGCCTCGCATCCGGATGTGGCCGAATGCGCGGTGATGGGAATCGCCGACCGGCTGAAGGGCCAGATTCCGGTGGGGCTGCTGGTGCTGAATGCCGGGGTGGAGCGCGATGTGAGCGAGATCGAGCGCGAAGCGGTGCTGCTGGTGCGCGAGAAGATCGGGCCGGTGGCCGCCTTCAAGACCGCGATCACCGTCAAGCGGCTGCCGAAGACCCGCTCGGGCAAGGTGCTGCGCGGCACCATGCGCAAGATCGCCGACGGGGAAAGCTGGAAAATGCCGGCCACGATCGACGATCCGCTGATTCTCGATGAGATCACCGAAATGTTGAAATCGCGCGGGATCGCACATTAATCGGCCCGGCGCCCGGGCGAACCGGGCGCGGGACCAACATTACCGAGAGGAATGATCCATGGGCCTGCAGGGGAAAGTCGCCGTTATCACGGGCGGCGCTCAGGGAATCGGCCTGGCCTGCGCCCAGCGCATGGCCGCCGACGGCGCAAAGGTGATTGTGGCCGACCGGAACGAAAAGGCCGGTGTCCAGGCCGAATCCGACCTGATCGATGCCGGTTTCGAGGCGCGCTTCGTGCATTGCGATGTGTCCGAGCGGCTTGAAGTGTGCAACATGATCAAGACCGCGGTGGAGACCTTCGGCTCGGTCGATATCCTGATCAATAATGCCGAGGTGGTGCATGCGGCGGATTTCCTCGACCTGGAAGAGGAGGATTTCGACCGGGTGCTGAGAATCAATCTCAAAGGCTCGTTCCTGACCGGCAAGATGGCGGCCAAGCAGATGGTGCGCCAGATTGAGGCGGGCGGCGAGCCGGGGGTGATCATCAACATGTCCTCGGTGAACGCGGTATTCGCGCTGACCAATCAGGTGCCCTATACGGTGTCGAAGGGCGGGCTGAACCAGCTGACCAAGGTGATGTCGCTGTCGCTGGCGCCCTATGGCATCAGGGTGAACGGCATCGGGCCGGGCAGCATTGCGACACGGATGCTGGACAGCGTGGACAATGATGCGGAGGCGGAGCGGCAGATGTTATCGCGCACCCCGCTGGGGCGGATCGGTAAGCCGGAGGAAATCGCCGGTATTGCCGCCTTTCTGGTGTCGGATGACGCGAGCTATGTCACCGGCCAGACGATTTATGCCGATGGTGGCCGGCTGGGGCTGAACACCACCGTACCGGTGGCCGACTGACGAGAGCCCGGCCCTTTTATTTGTGCCCGGGGGAAAACCGGGTATAACAGCCCCAATCTGCCGAAAACGAGGGGGCGCGCGCCCCGGATGCGGGACACGCAGCCCGCAATATGCATTCGGCGAGGGGTGAGGCGCCGGCATCGGGGCAGAGTATGAACGACCGGAACAAGGGCGCGGTGGCGGCGGGACATGAGATCACCGCCAAGGCGATGCGCGAGATTCTACGCGATGGCGGCAACGCCTTCGATGCGGTGCTGGCCGGGGCGATGGCGGCCTGCGTGGCCGAGCCGGTGCTGGCCTCGCCGGGGGGCGGCGGTTTTCTGATGGCGCGCTCGGGCGCCGACGGCCGGCTGACCCTGTACGATTTTTTCGCCCATACGCCCCGGCGCAAGCGCCCGGCCGCCGAGACCGAATTTTTCCCGATCATCGCCAATTTCGGCACCGCCACCCAGGAATTTCATATCGGCGCCGGCTCGACCGCGGCGCCGGGCTTTGCGCAAGGGGTCGATCTCATTCACCGGGAATTGGGGCAGCTGCCGCTTGAGCGCATTGCCGAACCGGCGATCATGGCGGCCAGGCAGGGGGTGAGGGTTTCGGATTTCCAGGCCTATCTGGCAACGATCATCTCGCCGATCCTGACCACCAAACCCTCGGCGCGGGCGCTGTTCGCCCCGGGCGGCGCCCTGCGCAAAGGCGGCGATATGATGGTCAATGCCGGGCTTGGCGACACTTTCGAGGCGCTGGCCCGCGAGGGGGCGCGCCTGTTCACCGAAGGAGAGATCGGCCAGGCGATCGTCAGGCAATCGGCCGAGGATGGCGGACATCTGACCCTGGAGGATCTCAAGCATTATCAGGTCCGCAAACGGCGGCCGCTGATGCGCCGGTTCGGCGACTTTGACGTGGCGCTGAACCCACCGCCCTCCATGGGCGGCACGCTGATCGGCCTGGCGCTGGCCATATTGGACAGGCTACCGGCCGGCGCGGCCGGGCCGGACCCGGTGGACATGGCCGAGGCGCTGCATCAATGCGATATCGCCCGGCGCGGGGCCGGACACTGCCTGGAGGCGCTGAGCTCGGAGCAGACCCTGCGGGACTGCCTCGAAAAGGCGCGGCGGCAACCGCAGGCGCCGCGCGGCACCACCCATGTCAGCGCGGTGGACCGGCAGGGCAATCTGGCGGCGCTGACCCTGTCAAACGGGGAAGGCAACGGCACCATGCTCGGCCGGTTCGGCTTCATGCTGAACAATATGCTGGGCGAGGAGGACCTCAATCCGGAAGGGTTTCATCTGTGGCCGGAAGACCGGCGCATGGCCTCGATGATGTCGCCGACCCTGCTGCTGGGGGCGGACGGCACCATGTCGGC
>PKTQ01000257.1 GCA_002869085.1 Hyphomicrobiales bacterium
CCCAAGCCGGCCCAGAATCAGGGTTTCCATCAGGGTTTTATAGGGGGTGCCGGTCATGCGCTCCATCAGCAGCGCCAGAATGAAATAATTGGAATTGCTGTATTGGCCGGCTGTCCCGGGGGTGAACTCCAAATCCCGCCCGGCGATCGCTTTTAGCAAAACCTCCGCCGCGACCGGCCTGAACTGATCTTTATGGAAGCTGGTGAAGTCGGTATAGGAGGCGAGCCCCGAGGCATGGCGCAGCAGATGCCCGGTGGTGATGCTACTGGGAAATTTCGCCTCGGGAAACCACGGCGCGATGGGCTCATCGAAAAATCCGCCGGGCGCCGCTTGTGGATTATGGTCCTTGACCGCAAGCGCCAAGGCGGCGGTAAACTGCTTGGACACCGATCCGATCCGGTAAACACTCTGCCGGCCGGCCTTTTGCGTTGGTGCGGCCTCGCCGAAACCGCCCGCGAACAACACCGCATCGCCGCTGCCCAGGGCAACAGAACAACCCGCTACCGCCTGATCGGCCCTGAAAGCCTCGACCATTTGCCTGAGCGCCCGCGCCGCGCCGCGAGGCAAGGATGATCCGCCGTCCGCTGTCATCTTGCCCGCTTTCGCCGCCGCCGGGCAGGCCGTCCGCTGCGTGGCCTCAGGGTCATGACGGCCACCGCCATTCGCGGAAGGCCTCGAAAGGCGCGCGCAGGCCTGGGGCGAGCTGGTCCGCGCCCAGCCTTCCCATCCATCCGTGCCATTCATCGGCGGCGAGCACCAGCCGGTCCGTGGCCCAGTTGGCGGGATAATCCCGCACCGCGCTTCTCAGTTTTGCCGAGTTGAACACCAGCAGCAAAGCGATGCTGACCGCGAACACCACATAGCCCCTGATCACCACGCGGCGATGACCGGCCTTTTGTTCAGTTTGGGTTTTCATGCGCTTCGCTCTCCGTCAGAATTGGAAATAGATGAAGGGCGCCACCCCTTCCGGGCCGATCGCTTCCATGAACATGATCGCACTGCCGAATATCAGCCCCATCAGAACCGCCGGCAGACTTTGCCCTCTGGCGGCCAGGCGCTCCAGCGCATTGGCGGGCAGGAACTGCACCGCCACCACCCCGCTCACCAGCACCAGCATCAGCGGGGTAAACCGGTCGATGCCGGGCGAAAACGCCAGCATGGAGCTAAAATAGCTGGTCGCGATATGCATGTCGGGAGATCTGAAAAAGATCGCGGCAAGCGAAAACACATGAAAGGTGACGAACCAGCCGATCACCGGCGAAAGATGGCGTTGCCAGGCCGCAGCCGGCCAATGCACATGTCTTTTGATATGCCGCTCCGCAACCAGGGCCAGGCCGTGAATGCCCCCCCATATGATGAAGGTCCAGGCCGCGCCATGCCACAGGCCGCCCAGCAGCATGGTCAGGAACATATTGCGATAGGTGAGCAGCACGGAGCTTTCCTTTTTCTCGCCCCTCAGCGCCCGGTAGAGATAGTCCCTCAGCCAGGTCGAGAGGGAAATATGCCAGCGCTGCCAGAGCTGGGCCAGGGAGATCGCGCTGAACGGCCGGTCGAAATTCTTGCGGAACCGGAAACCGAGGAGGGCGGCCACCCCGATGGCGATATCGCTATAGCCGGAAAAGTCGAGATAGACCTGGATCGCATAGGCATAATGCGCCCCGATGAGATCGAGGGTTGAATAATCGGACGGGCTGAAGAACACCGGATCAACCAGATCGACGGCCAGATAATGGGCGAGGATGGTTTTCTTGAACAGGCCCGACAGGATCAGAATCAGCCCATAGCTGAAGGATGCGGCGCCCAGCGTCGGGGTTTTGTTGAGCTGGGGCAGGAAATGCGAGGCGCGCACGATCGGCCCCGCCACCAATTGCGGGAAAAATGAGATATAGAGAAACAGATCGAGCGGCGAGGCCACCGGCTTGATCTGCCCGCGATAGAGATCCACCACATAGGAAATGCCCTGAAAGGTGAAGAACGAGATACCGATCGGCAGGATAATCTCCAGCAGCGGCAGGTCACGCTGAATGCCCAGCAGCAGCAGCAGATCGGTCAGGCTGTCGAGGAAGAAGCCGTAATATTTGAAAAATCCGAGAATGATCAGATTGGCGCTCACCGCGCCGGTGACGATGAGTTTGGCCCGGCGCTTGTCCGCCGTCCGGCCCAGCGCCGCGCCGGCCAGATAGTTCAGGGCCGAGCTGAGAGCCAGCAGCCCCAGAAACCGCCAGTCCCAATAGCCGTAAAAAAAATAGCTCGCCGCCAGCAGCAGTAGCTTGCGCGGCAGCAGCCTGTCCCGCAGGGCCCAGCTTGCCGCATAGACCAGCAGAAAGAACAGTCCGAATTCTAGGGTGGGAAATAGCATGAAGCTTCAGCCGGTCGCTTTCTTGCCTGCTTGGGCGAGTTGCGGGAGGACAGGGGGCGTGAGATCGATTTCTCTGCGGCGCCCGGCCTATCCGTTATCGGATATGGCTACGGTCCCGGTTTCCAGGCCGGACTTCCGGGTCCGCATATTTCGCTTGATCCGCTTGAACACCGCGCGTCCGAATTTCAGGCGCCCATAGCCGCTGAAATGCAGGCCGTCATCATTGCGCATGCGCCGTTTCGTGCCGGCCGCGTCCCTTCCGAACGAGGTGTAGCGCCCCTTCTTGTCGGCAAACACCTTCCACATGTCCACATAGCCAAATCCGTATTTGGACGACAGCCGCTTGAACAGGCGATTGAACCGCTTGTAGTCCCGCGACATGGTGGCCGAGCGCACCACCGGCAGGCCGACCCAATATACCGGCTTGCCGGCGCTTTTCAGGGTTTTCATAAAGGTCTCCGCCCGCTGGCTGTAGACCTTGAACCAGGCTTTCGAGCCCCGGGTCAGCCGGCGTTTCTTGTGCCACAGGGACTGGCGGTCATTGCCGCCCATAACCACGACGGCGATATCGAATTTATGCGATTTCACGAAATCGCGGATCTTGCGGTTCCAGTTGAAGATATCGCGGCGGATCAATCCGGTCGAAACGCGGGTATATTTCACGAATTTGACCGATTTATCGTTGCGGTAAGCCGCATGCATCCCCTTGTAGAGCTCGAAGGCAAGAGAATCGCCGATCACCGCGATCCGGACCGGCCTTCTGGTTTTCGTGGAAGCCTTGGATTTTTCCGCCACGCGTGTAGAAGCGGCCGCGCTGGCCGCTTGTGCGCCCGGTAATACATTGAAAGCAATCACGATTGACAGGATCGCCAGGAGAGAAACAAGCCGGGAGCATTCTTTTTCTCTGCCCTTGGGAATCGAGGAATCCATATCGATCACTCCTTTCAGCTTCGGATGAAGCCAGCTTCTTTTTTCATCTTGTCTGGGTTCGGGCCTAACAATTTTGGCAATAGGGTTCAACCGTGCGGCGGGAAAAAATCTCACCCTGCCTTGCCGCTCCGGGTGCGGCTCGGAAATTGGCAGGCGGTTATTTGTGGCCGGTAAGAAGCTCTGCCGAAATTCGCATCGGCTTTTCAGTTTTGCCATGCGGTGTGGTGGCCGGCCATCGCTGATGCTTCCCGCATAGCCTGCGGCCAATAACTGGCCGCCAAGCGCCGCAGCGCATCATAGCCGGTACCTTAACCTTGACTATGTGAGTTCCTCGCAAGGCCGTGATCTGGACTATTTCCGGCAGCTGACCTCTGAGCGGCCTTTGCGCCGCTTTGTAAAGGGCGTGGCAGCGCGAGAGTGGCGAAAAGACCCCGGTGTGAGGAATGAGGCTCTCGACTGCCGGGTGTATGCCACGGCGGCGCTACACGGACTGTATGCCAGCGGTTTGCGTCTTGGAGAGGTTGTCAGTCGGATTGAGAGCGCCGCATTAAGCTGTGAATGCACCACATCAAGCACCGTACAAAAGCCTATTCAGATGAGCATGAACAGGTCATCTTGGATGGATAATTTTTAGTATAAAACATATTCAGATCCATGCCCTTATTAGTTGAGGCCATTGACTCAATATAGCTTTTGAATTCATATCAATTCATGCCTGTAGAATTGAGTCATCTGATGATGCTTGCCATCGGAACGAAGCCAGAGTTGAAAGTTGGAGATTTACCACGACCTGTTGCTGAGTATCTTGGTTGTCATCCAGCAGTAGTGTTTTTAGGTTATAAAGAATTTCAAAAAATTGCAAAAAAGCATGACAAGATTAGACGCGAAGAATTTCAAACTCTTCCTATTATGATAAAAAAAGGAAGGTACATCAAAGATGCTGGGCGTAGAAATTGTGTAACTGTTTTTTACAGTGATCCGGATTCAGGAAACATCTATACAGCGGGCATCAAGAGTGCCTGCCAAGGTGGAGAGGTATGGATACAGACTTTCTTCAGAACAACTGAAAGAAAGGCTGAAAACCGTGAGAGAAAACACGGACTATTACACGAAGGGTCATAAAAAATAGACGGGTACCCCCGAGCAAAGGGGTACCCATCATTTCTCCACATAGTAGGGCCTGCCTGGAACCCTACATAGCGCACAACGTTTGCCCTTGACGAGGCTACGGCTGGCAGAATTTCACCGTGTCATATGTGGAGCTTCTTGACAGTAGCTCACTAGCGAACGAATCAATAATAACAGATTGAGATTCCACAGGGAATCCCCTACTGCTTCACTTGTTTTTCACAAATAATTCACAGCCTGTATCGGTTCATTGCACTGAAAAGATTCATTAAATCCCTTCTTGTGAATATCTACTCGTCTTTCTTTCTGATCAGATCTATTAGCCCCATTGGAGGGCTGTCATCTCCGCAGTTAGATCACAATGGGCTTCGACCTTTTTGTCATTACTGCCTCACGCACAGATGTATCACCGTCAGGTAATCTGATTGGCACACTAAATGTTATCCGATTTGCAGATGCTGATTTATGCTCACCAGCCCCCTCAGCTCCAATCCCGAATACAGTAAGTTTTGCCCCACCGCTACCCGAGGTTTCTGCGGAGACAAGTACATCAAAATCTACCCGCGTGAGCATTCCAAGGCCGCCAGCGTTCACCAACATACCGCCTGCGTCAACTCCTCCGAGAATCCTAGCATTTATCAGTTTGCCATCTTCTCCCTCTTGTGCAGCCTTGATGCCACCGATCACTTGGTCGAGAGTTTGAGTAATAAAGTCTTTTAATTCCATACCCATCCCTTCTTCACCTTGAGGTCACAACCTCATTCTCGATCGACTTCTTTAGATTTTGGAAAAGTGTATTTGAGCAGTCTTGTCACCCATTGCCGTATTGGTCTCTTATGTGTTGATTAAAATATGAGCCTTTGGAGTAGGCATTAGAGAGTCCTTCAAAGATATGCTCAGGGACACCATAGTAGTCATATGGGCCGCCTGGCTCGACAAACCATATCTGCAAATCATTGTCTTCGGGTCGTACTCAGCTCGGCTGATCGCTGATGATTGAAAATATGGCATTTCGAGTTTTCCAATTAATCGAGTTCGCAGATTTGGGCATATAGATTATATATTTTTTCTGCTAATGACGATGCTTCATCATCACTCATTTCTTCTAATGTTCTATGTAATTTCCCTTCACCACGTATTACTTCATTTTTTGACGTCAATGATTTAATTATATCTGTCCACTGGTCTTTGTTTTCATCTGGAAAGTCGCTTGGTTTTAGCGAGATACACTCCGAAGCTGCCATTTTTAGTCGCTCTTTTAAGCTTGAGTTTGATACAGCCATGGCATGTACTGCACTTGTTAGTTTTTCGCATGCATAACTAAGTTTGGGTGATAAGGCCATAATACGTCTCCCTCTCATGCCTTGACGCTTCAATCTCATTGCTGCCCGATTCTCACGGGCTAGAAACCCGGAACCCAAGGCAGGAAAATGATTGCCATTTCATATAAATCTATAGTTGCAAATGACATCTGTAAACTCAACTCTATCATGGGAGTCTGTGAATATAACACGCTTCGGGGGAAATAGGCGGGAACGAACCCTTGGGAAGGTGTTTCTAACTTCCGGCGCCAGCGACGAGCGCAGATAATGGTCTAGAAAACCAGCACACAAGAGCAATCCCCACGTGAGGTATTTGCAATGAACCCCGCGATGTCGAGGGCTATCACACCACACGTAGTAATGTTCTGAAATTTTCCGCCGCCCGTGTCAGCGTGGTGACGATTGGCGCAACTGGAAGAGCGCTCGCAAAGCCAGCCTTTGATCCGGCTCTGTCCATTCGAAAGTGCGGAAAGCGTGGTGTCTATTTCCTCACCTGGGGCAACCAGTTCTGGATCAATGTTGATACTGCAACGGAGGCTGCGTGAGATATCTTTGACGTGGGTCACATGTTCACTTGCACCGCTTCATCACCACCGGATCGTTCTTGCCATTGCTGACCGTCACATTGTTCTCGTAAAGCTGGATGGTGAGAAGCTCGGTGAAGGCCTCGCCCTCGCCGGCGCACATTGTGATGGCGCTCCACACGGTCGAGCCCTCATAAGCGCCGATTTTGCTGCCCGCTTCTTTATGC
>PKTQ01000270.1 GCA_002869085.1 Hyphomicrobiales bacterium
CCGAAAAGTGGGAACTGGTTTTCGGACCAGGAAGTGCATCAGACAAGTAAGGACGAGCGGGCCTGCCGCCGGGAAAGGAAGTTGCGATGAAACGCGTTGTGGTCACGGGTATGGGCATTGTGTCCAGCATTGGGGACAATGTCGAGGAGGTGCTGGATTCTCTGCGCCATGCCAAATCGGGCATCACCCGCTCTGAGGAATATGCCCAAATGGGCTTCCGCTCCCAGGTCTATGGCCGCCCCGCCTTCGATGTGGAACAGGGCCTTGACCGGCGCGCGCGCCGTTTCATGGGCGAAGGCGCCGCCTGGAACTATGTCGCCATGCAGCAGGCGATCGACGATTCCGGATTGCCCGAGGATATGGTCTCGCATCCGCGCACCGGCATGATCATGGGCTCAGGCGGCCCGTCCACCGAGGCGATTGTCGCCGCCGCCGATATCACCCGCAGCAATGGCAGCCCCAAGCGGGTCGGCCCCTTCGCGGTGCCGAAATCCATGTCGTCGACCAATTCGGCCACTCTGGCCACCCCGTTCAAGATCAAGGGGGTGAACTATTCCATCTCCTCGGCCTGCGCCACCTCCAATCACTGCATCGGTAATGCCGCCGAAATCATCCAGCTCGACAAGCAGGATGTGATCTTTGCCGGCGGCGGCGAAGAACTGGCCTGGAGCCTGTCCAATCTGTTCGACGCCATGGGCGCCATGTCCAGCAAATATAACGACGTGCCCTCGACCGCCAGCCGCGCCTATGACAAGAACCGCGACGGCTTCGTCATTGCCGGCGGCGCCGGCGTGCTGGTGCTTGAAGAGCTCGAACACGCCCAGAAGCGCGGCGCCACCATTTATGGCGAGGTGGTCGGTTACGGCGCCACCTCCGACGGTTATGACATGGTGCAGCCCTCGGGCGAAGGCGCGGTGCGCTGCATGCAGATGGCGCTGGGGACCGTGGATTGCGAAGTGGACTATATCAACCCGCACGGCACCTCGACCCCGATCGGCGACAGCCGCGAAATCGAGGCCATCCGCGAGGTGTTCGGGGATAAAGTGCCCCATATCAGCGCCACCAAATCGCTCACCGGCCATTCGCTGGGCGCCACCGGCGTGCAGGAGGCGATCTATTCGCTGTTGATGATGAAGCATGATTTCATCTGCGAATCGGCCCATATCGAGGAAATCGACCCGGATTTCGCCGACATGCCGATCGTGCGCAAGCGCATCGACAATGCCGGGCTCAATTGTGTCATGTCGAACGGTTTCGGCTTTGGCGGCACCAATGCCACCCTGGTTTTCCGCCGCTTTACCGGCTGACCGGCAGCAATTTCCATCATTGACAAGGACTGTTGGGCTTTATGCATAATCCATTTCCCGATCCCCTGATGAAAGGCAAGCGCGGCCTCATTCTCGGCGTTGCCAATAAGAACTCGATCGCCTGGGGCATTGCCCAGATTCTGTCGGCTTACGGCGCGGAGCTGGCCTTCACCTATATGGGCGAGGCCTTCGGCAAGCGGGTCAGGCCCCTGGCCGAGTCGCTCGGCGCCGAGCTCGTGATGCCCTGCGATGTCGAGGACATCGCCAGTGTCGATGCGGTGTTCGAGCGCCTGGACCAGAGCTGGGGCGGGATTGATTTTCTGGTGCATTCGGTCGGCTTTTCCGACAAGGACGAGCTCAAAGGCCTTTATGCCGATACCAGCCGCGAGAATTTCATCCGCACCATGGTAATCTCGTGCTTTTCCTTCACCGAGCTGGCCCGGCGCGCGGCCGAGATGATGCCGGATGGCGGCACCATGCTGACCCTGACCTATGAAGGCTCGACCAAGGTGATGCCCAATTACAATGTGATGGGGCTGGCCAAGGCGGCGCTGGAATCGAGCGTGCGCTATCTGGCTTCCGATTACGGGCCGCGCAATATCAGGGTCAACGCCATTTCCGCCGGACCGATGCGCACCCTGGCCGGCGCCGGCATTGCCGATGCCCGCGCCATGTACAGTTTTCAGCAGACCCATTCGCCGCTGCAGCGCACGGTCAGCCTCGACGATGTCGGCGGCGCCGCCCTCTATCTGCTCAGTGAGTTGTCCGGCGGGGTAACGGGCGGCATCCACTTCGTGGACGCCGGCTACAACACCATTTCTACCCCGCGTCCGGAGCGCCTGTCGCAAGACTGAGCTGACCGCGCAGCAGCCGCACCGCCACCTGAATCTTGTGCGCCGCCGCCGGGTCCTCGGCGCAAAGATCGATCCCCGGCAGGCGCACCCCTTCGATGTCGGTGTGATGATGCGGGAACTCCGGCAGTCTTTCGATCTCGTCCCGCGCGGCAAGGCGCACGATCAGGCCCGCCCGGCTCAGGGGCGCGAAATCAAGGTGCACTATGCCAAGGCCGCGCACTTCCAGCAGGCCGGCCAGCGCGCCCGGCGCCCGCACGGTCAGCCCCTCCTCCTGCCGCAGCGCTAAAAACCGGTCATCGGCCACCAGCCGGAACGGCGGCTGAAAGCCCCCTTCGATCAGCCGCAGCGCCAATTGCGACTTGCCGGCGCCGGGCTGGCCCAGAATCAGCACCCCGAAGCCGTCCTGGTCGAGGCATGTGCCATGGCGAGTGGCTGGCATCAGCTTTCTTTCATCGCCGGCAGGCGCACCACCAGCCGCGCGCCGGGCGGCACTTTTCCGTCCGGGCCGGGCGGGCGCGATTCGGCGATCAGCCGGCCGTCCAGCGCTTCGACGATCTGGCGTGAAATGCTCAGCCCCAGCCCGGAATTACGCCCAAAGGTGTTTTCATGCGGCCGGTCGGTATAAAAGCGCTCGAAAATCCGCTGGCGATTTTCCGGCGGTATGCCCGGGCCCTCATCCTCGACCGCGATCTCGATCTCATCGTCCAGGCGGCTCAGCATCACATGCACCTCGCCGCCTTCCGGGGTAAAAGACAGCGCATTGTCAATGAGATTGCGGATCACCTGGCCGATGCGCAGATCCTGACCCAGGATCAGGAAGGCATTCTTTTTCTTGGATCTGCCCGCATCGATGCTGAGCTTCATCGGTGGGCGGTCCTTGAGGGTGGCGTTGGTGGTGTCGATCACGGTTTTTACCAGATGCACCGTATCCACCGGCTCCAGCTCCTCGCGCGCCAACTCCGCATCGATCCGCGACGCCGCCGAAATGTCGCTGATCAGCCGGTTCAGGCGTTGCACATCGTCCTGCACGATATCGGTCAGTCGCTTGCGGGCGGCCTCGTCCCGGGCCAGCGGCAGGGTCTCCACCGCGCTGCGCAGCGAAGTGAGCGGGTTTTTCAGCTCGTGCGAGACATCCGCCGCGAAGCGCTCAATGGCATCGATGCGGTCATAGAGCGCCGTGGTCATGTCGCGCAGCGCCCCGGACAAATGGCCGATCTCATCGCGGCGTGAGGTGAAATCCGGGATTTCCTCGCGGCTGTTGCGCCCTTTGCGCACCCGCTCCGCCGCCGCCGCCAGCCGCCGCACCGGGCCGGCGATCGCGCTGGCCAGGAAGAACGACATCAGCAGCGTCACCCCGGCCGCCACCAGGAACACCCGGAAAATCGCCCAGCGCTCGGCGGTGACGATCTTGTCGATATCGCCGCCATTGGTGGACAGCACCAGCGCCCCCAGCACCGCCCGGAAGCGCTGCACCGGCACCGCCACGAACACGATCAGCTCGCCCTTTTCATTCACCCGCACCACGCTGACCGAGGCCCCGGACAGGGCGGCGGTCACTTCGGGATATTTCTTGCCCTCGTCGGGCGGCAATTCCACATAAAGCGGCAGGTCGCCGCGCCGGAAAAACGACAACAGCATGTGCCAGATCTTGCGCCAGTTTCCGGGCTGGTCGTCTTCGGGCGGCGGCAGGTCGAATTGCAGGATTTCGCTGCGCGAGAACAGATCGCGCGAATCGACGATCAGCACCCCGTCCCGGTCGAAAATCCGCGCCCGGCCCCTTGTCGGGGTGATCAGCCGCCGCAGAACCGGCGCCGCCCGTTCCGGATTGATCGGAAAATCGAGCGACTCGATTGACTCTTCCGCCGGCGAGACGCTCTCGCCCGGCCGCAGCGCCAGCAGCCGCTCCGGATCGATCGACAGCACATCGCTCTCGATGGTGGCCGAGGCGGCGATGGCCCCGGCGATGATCTCGCTCTGAATGCGTAAGCTCTGCACCTTGGCGTCGATCAGCCCGGCCCGGAACTGGTTGAGATAGAGAATGCCGCCGACCAGCAGGCCAAGCGCAATCAGGTTGAACACAACGATGCGCCGCGTCAGGCTGGAGAACCAGTTGCGCCATGACCACCAGGCGGTCCGGATCTTGGCTCCGGGCCTGGTGCCCCCTTCGGTCCGGGCTTCGGAATCTGCCGGAACCGGGGCGTTCTCTCCGGCCTCGAGTGCCATCGGCCCCTCACACTTCCTTGAATCGGTATCCGACACCGTAAAGGGTTTCGATGGAATTGAACTCGGGATCGGCCGCCTTGAACTTCTTGCGCAGCCGCTTGATATGGCTGTCGATGGTGCGGTCATCCACATAGACCTGATCTTCATAAGCGGCGTCCATCAGCGCATCGCGGCTCTTGACGATGCCCGGCCGGTGCGCCAGCGCCTGCAAAATCAGAAACTCGGTCACCGTCAGCGCCACTTCCTTGTCGTCCCAGGCGCTGTAATGGCGATCCGGGTCGATGAACAATTTGCCGCGTTTGATCGCCTTGTCCGATCCCTCGGTTTCGCTGGCCGCCGCGCCGCGCGGCTGCGCCCGGCGCAGCACCGCCTTCACCCGCTCCAGCAGCAGGCGCTGGGAGAACGGCTTGCAGATATAATCGTCAGCGCCCATTTTCAGCCCGAACAGCTCGTCGATCTCGTCATCCTTCGAGGTCAGGAAGATCACCGGCAGATTCGATTTCTGCCGCAGCCGCCTGAGCAGCTCCATTCCGTCCATGCGCGGCATCTTGATGTCGAAAATCGCAATGTCGGGCGGGTTTTCCTCCAGCCCGATCAGCGCCGTCGAGCCGTCGGTATAGGTGCGAACCTCATACCCTTCCGATTCCAGTGCCATGCTGACCGAGGTCAGAATGTTGCGATCATCGTCAACCAGTGAAATACTCGCCATAATCAAACTCCAGATCGATCCCTGCGGCCGATTGTGGTCATGCGGAAAAAACGTGAACAAATTATGGCACGACTCACAGCGCACCGCCATGGATAAGTTGACCGCCAGCCCCAGGGGCAGCTGCGCTGCCGGGGCCGGGCGGCGGATAGCGGGAAGGCGGGCATGGATATAGGCGGTGGCTATCACTATTTCCCGGGCTTTCTGGACCGCGATGCCCAGCGCGGCCTGCTCGCCCTGATCCGCGCGGTTCTGGCATCGGCGCCGCTCTATACACCATTGATGCCCGGCTCGGGCCGGCCCATGTCGGTGCGCATGAGCAATTGCGGGCCCTGGGGCTGGGTCACCGACCGCGAGCGCGGCTATCGCTATCAGCGCCGCCACCCGGAAACCGGGGAGAAATGGCCGCCCATGCCCGGCGCCATCGCCGCGCTGTGGGCGGAGCTCTGCGCCTATCCCGCCATGGCCGAGTCCTGCCTGATCAATTATTACGGCGCCCGCGCGCGCATGGGCCTGCACCGCGACCAGGACGAGGAGGATTTCAGCGCGCCGATCCTCAGCATATCCTTAGGGGATGAGGCCCTGTTCCGCATGGGCGGCCCGGCGCGTAAAGACCCCACCCGCTCCCTGCGCCTCGTTTCGGGCGATCTGGTGCTGATGACCGGCGCGGCCAGATCATCCTATCACGGCATTGACCGCATCGTGCCGGGCTCATCGGCCCTGCTGGAGGAGGGCGGCCGCTTCAACCTCACTTGTCGGCGCGTTCATGGCCCGGATTGGCAGCATGAAGTGCCGAGGTGAGTCATAACGAAAAGCCCGTCCTCCCTGCGCGGGAGGACGGGCCTGAATTCTGTACGGCGGTGAAGCCGTTTCGCGTCAGCGCTAGCTTATTTCAGCTTGCCGGCCACATACGAGAAGGTGGTGCCGAGCTTGCCGCCGAGCGTGGTGGCCGCGCCGATGATGGCGATGGCGATCAGGGTGGCGATCAGGCCATATTCAATCGCTGTCGCACCGGATTCGTTCTTGGCAAAACGGGAAACCAGATTTTTCATTTTAACTCTCCTACAGTTAGACTTTTTAAAAACGCTCACCTGCTGTTCTTCGCCCCTATCAAGCAGGACCGAACTGTGGACAACCATATAGGTAGGAAGTTACAAACAAGTTAACGGCTAGACAAAAAACAAGTAATGTCTTGTTAATCATGACGAATACTAATGATTAAAAGGTATTAACCAATCGATATCATAATAGTCGTATAAAATTTAACTTAATAAAACCAGCCAATATATAATATAGACTATACAGTATTATAAAATGGGCGCTGAGATATATAATGTTGATCGGGCGATTCACTGAACGGGACCAAGCTATAAGCGAAAAGTATTCCCGATCAAAGCTGGGCGATATAGCCGGTTCCGGCCCGTCTGGGGTCGCCGCTGGCAAAGAACTGTCCGGCTGCATTTTGGCCCGCCATGTG
>PKTQ01000088.1 GCA_002869085.1 Hyphomicrobiales bacterium
TGACGCTCAAGCGCCGCTAAGGCTGCGCTCCCACTTGGTCGCTAGTCCTCGGCTGCGCCTCGTCCGGAGGTGTCCATGCAAATGTTTCAGCACGGCTACTGGCGCGTGATATAGAGGCCTGCGGAATAGGTGTTTGAGCTTGTTGGGCGCGCATCGCTTCCGGCGCCCTTACTTGCGCAGCAGGAATGTGAGCGGTGGCAACTTATTGAGGGCGATGATCAGGGCCGGGAGGATCAGCAGATCGCCGATCAGGGCGGCGGCAACGGTGATCATGATCAGCTTGCCGAACAGCACCGAGGCGTAAAAACTGCTGAGCAGAATGCCGACCGTGCTGCTGAAAATGATCAGACTGGTCAGGATCAGCACCGGGCCGATCCGCCGCACCGCCCGGTCCACCGCCTCGATGCGGCCGGTGCGGCCCTGATGCTCGATATAGAGCCGGTTGAGAAAATGAATGGTGTCGTCGATTGCCAGGCCGAAGGCCACGGTGAGGGCGATGACGCTGATGAATTGCAGGCCTTCGCCCATCAGATGCAACGAGGCGCCGGCGGCCACCACCGGGAACACATTGGGCAGGATGCTGAGCGCCGCCGCTCCGGGCGAGCGGAAGGCAATGCCAATCAGCACGATGCCGATCACGATGGCCAGCACCAGGCCCTGATTGAGCTGGCTGATCATGCTTGAGGTCTGCACCGCCAGCACCGAGGTGAGGCCGGTGACGATGAACTCATAGCCGGGATAAAGGCGGCGCAGACGCTCAGTGCGGCGTTCCAGATCCTTGAAAATATCGGAGGTGTGCCGGGCTTTCAGATTGGGCAATTGCCCGGTGATGAGGGCGGCGCGGCGCTCGCTGTTCAGGAAGCGGCCAAGCTGGTCGGGCGGCATTTTCTCCAGGGTGGCGGCGAAATTCCGCGCTGGTGACGATTTGTCCCCTCCGCCCTGCCGCAGCCAGCGCTTTAAGGTGACGAGCGAGGAAACCCGCTTCATCTCAGGCAAGGACTGCATCAGCTGATGGGCGTCTTCGAGAGCGCGTTGCACTTCCGCTGACAGGAATTTGCGCCCCTTGGGCCAACGCATGAGAATATGCATCGGATAGGAGCCGCCCAGAGTGGCATCGAGCCGTTTCGAAGCGGCAATCGAACTCATATCGGTCGGCACCTGATCGATCAGCCGGTAGCTCGGTTCAAGCTGCAGGTAAAGCCAGGCAAAGAGCGGGATGGCGCAGATTCCGAGGCCGAGAATGGCCAGATAATGCCGCTGCAGCAGATTGGCAATATGATGACAACTGACCTCGATCCATTTGATCGGCCGGTCGGTGCCGGAATTTTTGGCGAAGCTCTTTTCGTCGCGGATCAGCAGCACGGCGAGCGCCGGCACCACGCTGATCACCACGAAAAAAGAGAGTAGGGCGCAGGCGGCGGCGGCAAACCCGAAATTGCGGATCAGGTCAAGCTCGGTCACGCTGAGGGCCAGCAGGGCAATCGAAGTGGTGAGCGAGGTCAGCACGCAGGCCGGGCCGACGGTGCGCACCGCATGGCGCGCCGCCTCGGGGGGCGGCAGACCGCGGCGCAAGCCCCGGCGCAGCGCGAACACCAGATGCATGGCGTCGCAAAAGGTGATCACCATCATGATCGGCGGGATGATGTTGATCAGCACATTGATGTCCTGGCCCCAGAGGCCGAGCAGGCCCAGCGCCCAGAACGCCGCCATCGGCGGCACCACCGCCACGGTGAACACCAGCACCGGACGGCGGAAAAAATACCAGGAGACGATCATGCCGATCAGCAGGCCGAAGCTGTTGAAGATGATCTGGTCGCGCCGGATGCCTTCGAGGGTCTCCTTATGCATCACCGGAATGCCGCTGAGGCGGACCTGAAGGCCGGACTTGCCTCTGGCCCCTTGCAGGATCGAGGCGATTTCATCGGTGGCCGCTTCCAACCCCTGGCTGGCCACCGTTTCGGGCCGCATGGCGATGACCATCAAAGCGAGTTGGCCGTCGGCGTCGGTTTGTGACAGAAACTGATCCTTAATCAGCGGATGGGCGGCAATGCGCGCCGCCAGGGCCTTAAATTCAGGTCCGTCCGGGATGATGTCTGGGATCACCGGCTGGGAGATGCCGTCCTCGCCGGGCGGATCCCGCATTGAAAACATGGACAGCACATGATCGACGCTGCCCGCAAAGCCCAGTTCCAGATGCAGGTCCAGCATATCGCGCAAGGCTTCAGGGCGCATCAGGTCAGGCGCCTCGATAATCGCCAGCACATCATATTCGCTGGCCGGAAACAGGGATTTCAGCCGGGCATATTGGGTGTATTCGGGGGTGCCTGAGCGGTAAAATCCGCTGATGCTGGCATCGATTGACAGGCGGCTGATGCCCCAGCCGGCCAGCAGCGAGGTGAGAAGGATGACGGCCAGAGTCGGAAGCGGCCACCTGATCGCGGCCAATCCGAGCTTTTCAAGACCAAATCCCAGTGATGACATAGAGGGTTCTGCCGCCGGCTGACTGGATGAGTTTCTACGTGCCGCGCCAAGGCTAGAGCATTTTCCGCTCAAATAAAATCATTCTGAAGAAGCGATTTGCTCGAGGGGCGAGGGGTGAGACCGGCGCCCGGTGCGGCTGCGAGCCCAGGCGCCTATCTGGTCAGTTCGACCCGGCCGTGCCCCCTGCGGCTCATGATGTCGACCACCTGCCGAGCGCCTTTGAGCCGGATGGCGATGCGGATGTCCAGCTTGGCTTCCTGGTCGTGAAAGCCACCCGAAAACATTGCCTTGCCGGTTTTTTTGACAGTAAAGATTCGGGCGCGGGAGATCTTGTTGCGGCTGACGCATTTCATGCTGACCCGGTATTGGTCCTGCCCGCTCCGCTCATAAAAGGCGCGGCACAATACCCGCTCACGCCGGCCGTCATCGGCCTGCATCAGGCCGCTGCCGCGCCATGCGCCGGCCAGAGGCGCGGTTTGCGCGGCGGATGGGGCGGCCGCAAGCCCGGCCAGGCCGAGGGCGGCGATCAATGCGATGCGCGGCAGGGAAAGCGGAGGCATGAGGAATGAGGCTCTGATCATGGCGTTTGGTCTGGCTAGCAGATAAGGGCGGCGGGGGCGTTTGGCAAGCCGGTATGGGGGGGCGCGGCGGCCGTTGCGGGCGGTCAGGCGAACGAAATATCACGGCGCTCCTGAAGGCCCGCCGCCAAATATATTAGCATTGAGACATATCGTCATACTGTCAGACGATTTCTAATGTGATAGAGTCACTTAACTCACGAAGAATGTCTTTGTCTGCAAGGATTCAGACGCGGTGAATACAATTATAACCCATGGGCTGCAAACAGGAAATTCCGACCAGGCAGCCCCAAAAACTTCACTTCTGGTGTTGGGCGTCGGCAACATATTATTGACCGATGACGGGGTCGGCCCGAAGGCCGCCGAAGCCCTGCAAGCCCGCTTCCCCGAGGATGCCGGTATCGCTTTTCTCGATGGGGGAACCCTCTCTTTCACTCTGGCAGACACGATCGCCGATCATGACGGGCTGATCGTCATCGACGCTTGCGAGCTGGTCGCGGAGCCGGGCACGATCCGGCTGTTTGAGGGCGCGGAGATGGACGCGCATATGCTGGGCGGGCGGCGCAGCGTGCATGAGGTCGCCCTGTCCGATCTGCTGGACATGGTCAGGCTGCGGGGCGCGCTGCCGGAGCGCCGGGCGCTGGTGGGGATACAGCCGCTGGAATTGAGCTGGGGGCTTGAGCTGTCGGCGCCGGTTGCGGCGGGTTTCGCCTCTCTATGCGCCGAGGTTGAGGCGCTGATCGGCAGGTGGCGGCCATGACCGGGTGCGAAGCCGCCCTGGCCGGCGGCCCTGAGCAGAGCTTCACCGCCTCCTTGCTGGGCGAAATCGCCCATCTGCTGGGGCAGCTCGCCGCCTCCGGCACCGGCGGCGCCATCGATCTGCGCTCGCTGCCGCTGCAGGCGGCGGACCGGGAGGCGCTGGAGCGGGCCCTGGGCCGGGGCGAGGTTGAGGCCCGGCTGACCACCGCTGGGGGCAGCGAAGTGTTCGAGACCACCTATCCCGGGGTTTGGTGGGTGCGCCATCGCGGCGCCGACGGGCGCATCAGCAGCGAGACGATTGAAGTCACCCTGATTCCGGAAATTCTCAAGACCCACGCGGATGACCTTGCCGGCGCGCGCGGGCGCCTTGCAGAAGCGATCGAAAACCGACTGTTTGAATTCCAGGCAGGAGAAGTTGAATGAAAACTGATCTGAGATTAGGCGATATGTTGCAGGCCCGCGGGGTGTCGCGGCGGGCGTTCCTGAAATATAGCAGCTATCTGGCGAGCCTGCTGGCGCTGCCGCCCTCGGCGGCGCCGGTGATGGCGGCGGCGCTGGCCAATGCCAAGCGCCAATCGGTGATCTGGCTGTCGTTTCAGGAGTGCACCGGCTGCACCGAATCCCTGACCCGCTCGCACAGCCCCAATCTGGAAGATTTGATCTTCGATTTCATTTCGCTGGATTATCACCACACCCTGCAGGCGGCGGCCGGCGATGCGGCCGAACATGCGCGCGAGGCGGCGATGGCGGCCAATAAGGGCAAATATATCGTGGTGGTGGACGGCTCGGTGCCGGTGAAGGATGGCGGCATCTATTCGGCCATCGCCGGCATTTCCAATCTGGACATGCTGCAAGAGACAGTGAAGGACGCGATGGCGGTGGTGGCGGTCGGCACCTGCGCCGCCTATGGCGGCCTGCCGGGGGCCAACCCCAACCCGACCGGGGCGGTGGCAATCAGTACCCTGGTCACCGACAAGCCGGTGATCAATATCCCTGGCTGCCCACCGATACCCGAGGCGATGGCGGCAACCCTGGCGCATGTGATCACCTTCGGCAAATTGCCCGAGCTTGATAATCTGGGGCGTCCGAAAGCCTTTTTCGGTGTGTCGATCCATGACCGCTGCTATCGGCGCCCGTTCTACGACAAGGGCGAATTTGCCGAGAGCTTCGATGACGAGGGCGCCAAGCAGGGCTGGTGCCTCTATAAGCTGGGCTGCAAGGGCCCGGTGACCAATAATGCCTGCGCCACGCTGAAATGGAACAGCGGCACTTCGTTCCCGATCCAGTCCGGGCATCCCTGCCTTGGCTGCTCGGAGCCCAAATTCTGGGATATGGGCGGCTTCTACAAGGCCCTGTCCGAGCCGATGGTCGACATTCCCAAGATGGTGGGGGCGGCGGCCCTGGCCGGCGGTGTCGCCGGGGTGGCGACCGGGCTTCTGAACCGGAGCAAAAAGGCCAAGGCGGTCAAGTCCCATCAAAAAGTCACGGTCGACGACCTCACGAAAGGAGACGCATCATGACTTCGGTTGAATTTCTGCTGCTCGTGCGCGGTCCCCTGTTCGCCATCGCGACCCTGGTGATGATCTTCGGCCTCACCCTGCGGTTGTTCGAGATTTTTATGCTGGGGCGCAAGGCCAATCTGGCCGCCACCCGGGCCGGCGGCACCGGGCCGGGGTTCCGCACCATGTTCCGGCGGTTCGCGCCGGTGGACAAGGCGACCTTTTCCCAATCGGTGCTGCTGACGATTGCCGGCTATATCTTCCATATCGGCCTCTTTATCACCGTGTTTCTCTATGCGGCGCATGTGGAGATCATCGGTTCGGTGCTGGGTTTCAGATGGCCGGCGCTGCCGTCGCCGCTGGTGGATTTCGCCGCCGTGCTGACCATGGCGGCGCTGCTGGCGCTGTTGTGGCGGCGGCTGACCCATCCGGTGGTGAAATATCTGACCAAGGCCGATGACCTGCTGGTCTGGGCGCTGACATTCGCGCCGGTGCTCACGGGGTATCTGACCTATCATCATCTGGTGTTCAGCTATTCGTGGCTGCTGGCGGTGCATATCCTGTCGGTCGAGCTGCTGATGGTGGCGTTCCCGTTCACCAAACTGACCCATGCGATCACCCTGTTCTTCTCGCGCTGGTACACCGGGGCGATTGCGGGCGAGAAAGGAGTGCAATTATGAATGTGGCAACACTGGATCGCGGATTGCAGGCGCTCAGGGAAGTGATTGACGCGCCGGTTGCATCCTTCTTCAGCAGCTGCGTGCATTGCGGATTGTGCGCCGAGGCCTGCCTGTTTTACACCGAAACCGGCAATCCGGCCTATACGCCGATCAACAAGGTCGAACCGCTGCGCCGGGTGTGGAAAAACGAATACACCCTGCTGGGGCGGTTGAAATCGATGCTCGGCCTCGCCAAGCCGGTGACCGACGCCTATCTCGAGGAATGGCGGGAATATATCTATAATTCCTGCACCATGTGCGGGCGCTGCTCGCTGGTGTGCCCGGTGGGCAATGACATCGTCTATATGATCCGCA
>PKTQ01000254.1 GCA_002869085.1 Hyphomicrobiales bacterium
CCAGCTTCGCAGCTTCTTTGTTCTGAAAGAGGTTGTCGTGAATGCGCCCCTGGATTTTTAAGCCGGGCTTCCGGCGCGCTTTATGTCCGCACGCCAGTCTTTGAAACCGCATAGCCAATCATGTCTCAAACCGGGCTTGACCCTTCATAAATTGCCGGTTTTCTCTATTCGTCATTCCGGCGGGCCGGGGCGCAGCGCACCAACCCCAAGAGCTGGCGCGGCGGCTATGGCCACGGGCCCCAGGGCGATGTGCGCCGCGCCAGGAACCATGTGTGGCTGGTGCGCGGTTTGCGCTAGGCAAAGCGCGCGGCTAAGCGGGCCAGCTTACAAGGCCTGTTCCAGGTCGCGGATCAGGTCGGCGCTGTCTTCAATGCCCACCGACAGACGCACCACCTCGTCGCCTGCGCCGGCGGCCTGGCGCTGCTCGGCAGTAAGCTGGCGGTGGGTGGTCGATGCCGGGTGGATGATCAGGCTGCGGGTGTCGCCGAGATTGGCCACATGGCTGAACAGCTTGACGTTCTTGACCACATCGACCCCGGCCTCATAGCCGCCCTTGACGCCGAAGGTGAACACCGAGCCTGCGCCCTTGGGCATGTAGCTTTTGGCAAGCTGATGATAGGGGCTGCTCGGCAGGCCGGCATAGCTGACCCAGTCCACTTTCGGATGCGCTTCGAGGAATTCGGCCACTTTTTGCGCATTGGCGCAGTGTTTTTCCATGCGCAGCGGCAGGGTCTCGATGCCATTGAGAATGAGGAAGGCGTTGAAGGGCGAGATGCAGGGGCCGAGATCGCGCAGGCCCAGCACCCGGGCCGCGATGGCGAAGGCGAAATTACCGAAGGTCTCGTGCAATTTGACCCCGTGATAGGACGGGCAGGGCTCGCTGAGGGTCGGATAGCGCCCGCTGGCCGACCAGTCGAAACTGCCGCCGTCGACAATGGCGCCGCCGAGCGAATTGCCATGGCCGCCGAGGAATTTGGTCAGCGAATGCACCACGATGTCGGCGCCGTGCTCGATCGGCCGGCACAGATAGGGGGTGGCCATGGTGTTGTCGACGATGAGCGGAATGCCGGCCTCATGCGCCACCTTGGCGATGGCGGCGATGTCAGTCACCACGCCGCCGGGATTGGCCAGCGACTCGATGAACACCGCCTTGGTCTTGTCGTTGATGGCGGCGCGGATGCTGGCCGGGTCGGTGCCGTCGGCCCAGGCCACGTTCCAGCCGAATTTCTTGAAGGACTGGCCGAACTGGTTGATGGAGCCGCCGTAAAGCTGGGTGGCGGCGACGAATTCATCGCCCGGCTCCATGATGGTGTGGAAAACCAATTGCTGGGCGGCATGGCCCGAGGCCAGGGCCAGGGCGGCGGTGCCGCCTTCGAGGGCCGCGACCCGGCCTTCCAGCACCGCATTGGTGGGGTTGGTGAGGCGGGAATAGATATTGCCGAAGGCTTCCAGGTTAAACAGGCTGGCGGCGTGCTCGGCGTCGTCGAACACAAAGGCGGTGCTCTGATAGATCGGCGTGGCGCGGGCGCCGGTGGCGGGATCGGGCTGGGCCGCGGCATGCACCGCCAGGGTGGCGAATCCGTTTTCTTGATCGGTCATTGATGTCTCCCTTTTATTTTGATTATCGGTTGGGCTGTTGATGACGTGGCGCAAATCTAAGTGCCAATAGAGGAGGGCGTCAAAGGCTTTATTCGTCGCCCGGGCGTTTGCCGAGGCCGAGCGATTGCACCCGATTGCCACTGAGCTGGCCGCGCTTGCTGGTGACATGGCCGGGATTGACCCCGGCCCAGCCGATTTCGCCGGACAGGCGGCCATATTCGATTTTCGGGCAGCGGTTCATCACCACGTCGAGCCCGGCGGCCTCGGCCCTGGCGGCGGCCTCGTCATTGCGCACCGAAAGCTGCATCCACACGGTCCTGGCGCCTTTTTCTATGGCCTGGTCGGTGATCGGCCCGGCGGCTTCGGAATTGCGGAAAATATCGACCATGTCCACCGGCTCCGGAATGTCGGCGAGCGAGGCATAGACCGTCTGGCCCAGAAATTCCTTGCCGGCATGGCCGGGATTGACCGGAAACACCTGATAGCCCTTTTCGAGCAGATATTTGAGCACGAAATAGCTGGGGCGCACCGTGTTGGAGCTGGCGCCGACCATGGCGATGGTGCGGGTGCGCTCGAGAATGGCGCGGATATAGTCGTCGGAATAAGTGTCGTGATTCATAGAATGGAGCTCAATCCTGCCAGACGGGCTTGCGTTTTTGCATGAAGGCGCCGATGCCCTCTTCGGCGTCATGGGCCAGCATGTTGTCCACCATCACCGCCGAGGCATAGTCATAGGCGTCCTCGAGATTCATGTCGATCTGGCGGTAGAAGGCGGTTTTGCCGGTCTTGATGGTAGCCTTGGACTTGGCGGCGATGATGGCCGCCAGCTTGCGGGCCTTTTTGGCGGTCTTCTTCGGTTTGGCGACGCGGTTGACCAGCCCCATCCGGGCGGCCTTTTTGGCGCCGATCATCTCGCCCAGCAGCAGCATCTCCAGGGCGTGTTTGCGCCCGACATTGCGCGACAGTGCCACCATGGGGGTGGAGCAGAACAGGCCGATATGCACACCGGGGGTGCAGAAGCGGGCCCTGGTGCTGGCGACCGCGAGGTCGCAGCTCGCCACAAGCTGACAGCCGGCGGCGGTGGCCACCCCGTCCACCCGGGCAATGACCGGTTTCGGACAGTGGATGATCGCCTGCATCATGGCGGCGCAGCGGCCCATAATGTCCTGATAATAGGCGCGGCCGCGGTCGTCATTCTCTCTGGCGGCGGTCATCTCCTTCAGATCGTGGCCGGCCGAGAACACATGGCCCTTGGCGGCGATGATCACCGCATGGCAGTCCGGGTCGGCGCCGGCGGCGTCAATGGCGGCATGCAGGGCGGAAATCATCTCTTCGGAAAGGCTGTTACGCTTTTCCGGCCGGTTCAGGGTCAGGGTCAGAATGCCGTCATCCAGCTCCGAGATCAGGGCGGCGCTCATTTGCGGCCCAACTGCGCATCGAGCTTGGGACCGAATTCGCGCACCGCTTCGATGTTGGCAGCCGGCGGGATCATCTTCAAGGTCATTTCCATCTGGGCCTGAAAGCGCTGTTTGAGCACCGATTTCTGGTCGGCGGGCAGGCGCGGGTCATTGGTGATCTTGTCGATCATGGCGCGCATTTCGGTTTTCATCTGGGCCGGGGTTTTGCCGCTTCTGGAAAAGCCATGCGCCATCATCACGCTCTGGGAGACCCGCATCCACTGGCGGATGTCGGAAAAGCCGTATTTGCCGAGCAGGGCATTGGCCTCGCCCTTCAGATTGCGCTGTTCGAGATATTTGACGAAATCGGCGAACGGGCCGGCGCCCTTGGTGCGGGGCGGCTTGTCGAGCTTGTTCTTCTGGCTGAACGCCTTCATGGCCGGCATGGATGCGACGAAATTGGCCACCATATCGCGGGTCAGCGGCACATGCTTGAAGTCCTGCATGGACATGCCGGGGCCCTGGGCCTGCGCCTGGGGGGCAAAGAAGAATATCAGCGCGGCCATGGCCACGAATGAACGGAGTAAAGTCATGCCGGTCTTCCTTTTTGTGGTTCTGATGTCTAGCTTAGCCGATCAAATAACAAAAGAGAATGCGCCATGTCCATGAGTCCCGAGCAGATCGAAGCGTTTCTGGAAACCGAGTTTCCGCAGGTGCGCGAAACCTATGGGGATATCCATGTGGAACAGGCCGGGGATATGAAGTCGGTGGTCAGAATCCCGTTTTCCGACAATCATCTGCGCCCCGGCGGCACCATTTCCGGCCCGACCATGATGATGCTGACGGATCTGGCCTTTTATGTGGCGATATTGGGGGTGATCGGCACGGCGCATCTGGCGGTCACCACCAATCTCAACATCAATTTCCTGCGCAAGCCCGGCCATGCCGACCTGATCGCGGAGGCCGAAATCCTCAAGCTGGGCAAGAGGCTGGCGGTGGGGCAGGTGACGATCCGCAGCGAGGGCGAGACCGGGCCGGTGGCCCATGCCACGCTGACCTATTCGATCCCCGAGGGCATTGCGCGCCAGAGCTAATGAGGTATTATAATACCATAATTGTAACAAATTGGTTTTTATGCGGGTTTTTTGAAACTGTCGGCTTGACAGCGGCGGTCATAGCCCGTAATTAGCCGCGCTACGGGCGATTGCCCCCTGATTTCCACCGAACAGCAAATTGAAGAGAACCGGTTATGAAAACCTTTTCCGCCACTCCGGCCGATATCGAAAAGGCCTGGATCGTGATTGACGCGGAAGGCCTCGTGCTTGGCCGGATGGCGTCCATCATCGCCGCGCGCCTTCGCGGCAAGCACAAGCCTTCCTTCACCCCGCATATGGATTGCGGCGACAACATCATCGTCGTGAATGCCGACAAGGTCAAACTGACCGGCAATAAGCGGTCCGACAAGACCTATTACTGGCACACCGGCTATCCGGGCGGCATCAAGAGCCGCACCGCCGAAAAGATTCTCGATGGCGCCCATCCGGAGCGGGTGGTGATCAAGGCCGTCGAGCGCATGCTGCCGGGCGGGCCGCTGTCGCGCCGCCAGATGAAAAACCTGCATGTTTATGCTGGCGCGGAGCATCCGCATGAAGCACAGAAGCCGGCCGCTCTGGATATTGCGGCAATGAACGCCAAGAATACGAGGGACTGAGCGCCATGAGTGATACTGAAATCCGTACATTGGAAGACCTCGGTGACGCCGTCGAGGGCCTGGATGCCGCCCCTTCCGAAAACGCACCGCGCGTTTATGAGCAGGTGCTGGACGCCCATGGCCGTGCCTATGCCACCGGCAAGCGCAAGGACGCGGTGGCCCGGGTGTGGATCAAGCCCGGCGCCGGCCGCATCACCGTCAATGGCCGCGAGCAGGAAACCTATTTTGCCCGCCCGGTGCTGCGCATGCTGCTGCAGCAGCCGCTGGAGGCGGCGGACCGCAAGGATCAGTACGACGTGGTGTGCACCGTGTCGGGTGGTGGTCTGTCCGGTCAGGCCGGGGCGGTGCGTCACGGCATTTCCAAGGCGCTGACCCATTACGAGCCGGAACTGCGCGGTGTGCTGAAAAAGGGCGGCTTCCTGACCCGCGACTCGCGCGTGGTGGAGCGAAAGAAATTCGGCCGCGCCAAGGCTCGCCGGAGCTTCCAGTTCTCCAAACGCTAATTTTTTCAAGCGTTTACATCGTTTCTGGAAAAGGCGGGCCTCATCAGGTCCGCCTTTTTTGTTTATTATCGGGCTGAAGAATCATGACAGAAAAACTGAAAATCGGAGTTTTGGGAGCGTCGGGCTATACCGGCGCCGATCTGGTGCGGCTGGCGGCCGGACATCCGCAGGTGGAGCTGGCGGCGCTGACCGCCAATACCCATGCGGGCAAGCAGATGGCCGAGGTGTTTCCGCATCTGGGCGGCATGGATCTGCCGGAGCTGACCCGGATCGACGAGGCGGACTGGTCATCGTTGGATGCGGTGTTTTGCGGACTGCCGCACGGCACCACCCAGGAGGTGATCGCGAGCCTGCCTTCGGGGGTGAAGGTGATCGACCTGTCGGCGGATTTCCGGCTGCGCGATCCTGAGCTTTATGCCGAATGGTACGGCCATCAGCATCTGGCGCCGGAGCTGCAGAAACAGGCGGTGTACGGGTTGCCCGAGCATTACCGCGATGAAATCAGCACCGGCAGGCTGGTGGCCTGTCCCGGCTGCTATCCGACCGCAGCGCTGCTGCTGCTGCTGCCGCTGGCCGGCAACGGGCTGATCAATGCGGACAATCTGATCATCGATGCCAAATCCGGCGTGTCGGGGGCGGGGCGCGGGCTGAAGCAGCTCACCTTGTTCTGCGAGGCGGGCGAGGGCCTCTCGCCCTATGGCATCGCCACGCACCGGCACGCGCCGGAAATTGAGCAGGAATTGTCGCTGGCGGCCGGGCATGAGCTGACGGTCAGCTTCACGCCGCATCTGATCCCCATGAGCCGGGGCGAGCTGCTCACGGTCTATGCGGACCTGCCCTCGGGCGTCAGCGCGGCGGATGTGCGCGCCCATCTTGAGGATTATTACAAGGATGAGCCATTTGTGCGCATCACGCCCAAAGGGGTGATCCCGGCGACCCAGCATGTGCGCGGCTCCAATTTCTGTCTGATCGGGGTGTTCGAAGACCGGGTGCCGGGGCGGGTGATCCTGATCTCGACCATCGACAATCTGGTCAAGGGCTCAAGCGGCCAGGCGCTGCAGAACATGAATCTGATGTTCGGGCTCGAAGAAACCGCCGGCCTGATGCAGCAGCCGATGTTCCC
>PKTQ01000226.1 GCA_002869085.1 Hyphomicrobiales bacterium
AAATTCGAGGAGTTCCGCAGTGAACGGAAAAGAAATAGGCCGTATTGAAGCCTATATGAAACGCACCTTCCGGCTCGACACTATCGAGCTGCGCCAGCGACCCAATTCAACCGATTCCGCCGAGGTCTATATCGGCGACGAATTCATCGGCCTTGTGTTCCGCGATGACGAGGATGACGAGCTCTCCTATAATTTCCAGATGGCGATCCTGGAGTTCGATCTCGACCAGATGGACTGATCGTCCACTGGTCGGCCATCAGATCTAATATGCGTTCTTGGTGTCGAGCAGCGAGAACGGCGTCATGATGATGATGTAGAGATCGAACAGCACCGACCAGTTCTCGATATAATAGAGGTCGTGCTCGGTCCGGCGGCGGATTTTCTCTTCCGTGTCGGTTTCCCCGCGCCAGCCATTGATCTGCGCCCAGCCGGTCACCCCCGGTTTCACCCGGTGGCGGGCATAATAGCCGTCCACCACATCCTGATAGAGGTGATTGGCGGCGCTGGCCAGCACCGCATGCGGCCGCGGCCCCACCAGGGACAGCTCGCCGCGCACCACATTGAGGAATTGCGGCAGTTCATCGAGGCTGGTCTTGCGGATGATGCGTCCGACCTTGGTCACGCGCGGATCGTCCTTGGTCGCCAGCTTGGCGGCGTCGGCATCGGTCATATCGGTATACATGGAGCGGAACTTATAGACTTCGATCAGCTCGTTATTGAACCCGTAGCGCTTTTGCTTGAACAGCACCGGCCCTTTGCTGTCGAGCTTCACCGCCAGCGCCACCAGCGCCATGATCGGCGCGGTCAGCACCAGTAGCAGCAGGCCGATAATGCGATCTTCAAGCCCCTTGAGGATCGAATTCCACCCGGCCAGCGGCCGATCGAACATGTCGAAAAACGGCACATCGCCGATATAGGAATAAGCCCGTGGCTGGAAGCGCAATTTGGTGGAATGGGCGCTGAGGCGAATATCCACCGGCAGCACCCAGAGCTGTTTCAGCATTTGCAGCAGGCGCGTTTCGGCGCTGAGCGGCAGGGTGACGATCAGCAGGTCCACCCGGGTCTTGCGGGCGAATTCAACCAGTTCGGTCACATTGCCGAGTTTTTGATATTTGCCCACCTCATCGGGCGAGCGCCCGTCATTGCGGTCGTCGAACACCCCGGTGATCTCGATGCCGGTATTGTTCGATCTTTCCAGCGCCTCGATCAGTTCCTCGGCCCGGTGGCCGCCGCCCACAATCACCGCCCGGCGCTTCAAATGGCCCTGGCGGGTCCAGCGTGACACCAGCCCCGCCACCAGCACCCGGCTCACCAGCAGATAGCCGCCGGCCGAAACCAGCCACAGCAGCAGGGACGAGCGCGAAAACTCCTCGCCGACCTTGAGGAAGAAGGCCAGCGCGGTCAGATCCGCCACCACGATCAGCAATGCCAGCACCGATTTGCCCGAGCTGCGCGCGAATTGGCGCAATGCGGTGAGCGTATAGAGCTTCATCGCCTGCATCAGCAGCACGGTGACAATCGCCGCCATGATCGCGACAAAGCCGTAAATCTTCAACTTGCCCGGCTCGATATCGCTCAGCGCCAGGTAATAGATCAAAAACCCGCAGGCGCTGATCAGAACAAAATCCATCGCCCGCAGGATCGCCAGCATGGTGGTCTCGGAAATCAATTCCGGCGCCATCTGGGTGGCGGCTGCGCGAGCCACCGGGTTCAGTTTGATCTGCCCCGGCAATTGTGCTCCCCTCGACGGGCGGCTCGCGGATTCGGTTTCGCTCGTCGTTTCGCTCGGAGAATTAACGCTGATCTGACCTTCGTTCATGATGGCGGTTCCTGCTGCTCGCACTGTTTTTCAGGCAAGCTTAAGAGAAAAACCTTCACAGAACGTTGTTTTGGCGCAATTTATTCAAAAGCCGGGCAACATGGCTGGAATCTGAAAGCCTGGGCCGGCGCCCTGCCGCCGGGGGCCGGGGGCCCCGGCTTAGCTCCGCTCCAGCGCCGCACGGTAGAAATCGGCGATCCCGGCCACCATGTCCCACAGCAAAAAACGGTCCTTCAGATGCGCCGCCAGCTTGTCCGCATCTTCTTTGGCACGATCCGGCGCCTCCAGCATGGCGGCCATGGCGGCGGTGAGGGCATGCCGATCGTCCGGCTCCACCAGCAGATTCGCCATCGGCCCATACATTTCGGCAATGCCGCCCACCCTTGTGGCGATCAGCGGCTTGGCGGCGGCCAGGGTTTCCAGCACCACATAGGGAAAGGACTCGGCCCGTGACGGCATCACCGTGAAGCGGGCCATCGCCAGGGCCTCGCGAATCGGCATCGGCGCATGGAACCGCACTCGGGCTTCAAGCCCCAGCTGTGCCGTGCGGGTGCGCAATGCCGCCTCGTCCGAACCGGAGCCGACAATATGCCCGCTCACCGGCTGTTTCTCATTGAGCCGGGCCAGCGCATCGAGATAGAGATCGACCCCCTTCAACTGGCGCAATTCACCGATATAAAGAAAATCCGCCGCATCGGGCCCGGCCGGGCAGGGCGCGAACTCGGCTTCCGATATCCCGTTATGGATCATCCGCGCCGGGCAGCGCGGTGCGCCGATCTTGGCTGCGTAAGTGTCCATGCCATATTGGCTCTCGAAAATGATGCCGCTGGTATTGAACTCCATCAGCCGCTCCAGGGTGAAATAGACCCGGCCGGCCAACGAGGACGGGGCGTAATGCAGACTGCCCCCATGGGGGGTGTAAAAGGCCAGCGGCCCGGATTTGCGGGCCGAAATGCGCGCATAGGCGCCGCCCTTGGCGCCGTGCCCGTGCAGAATGTCGGCGCCGCAGGCCTTTGCGATCCGCCCCACCTGAAGCGCGGCGGAAAAGTCGCCAAAGCCGAGGCTGCGCTTCATCGGAAAGCGGTGAATGCCGAGCGCGCAGCAGGGGGCCATCTCGGCGATCAACTCAGCGCTGCGGGCATTGAGATCGGTCGAATCGCAGACAAGGCCGGTTTCCAAGCCGATCTCGGCCTGGCCGCGCACCAGATCGCCCACATGGCGCAGAATGCCGCCCAGCGGCGCGCGCAGGCAGTGCAGAACTTTGAATTGCTGGGTCATGAGCGCCTCTTCATCGGTGGAACGGGGCAGGGGCCGGCCCTGGCGATGGTTCTGTGGCCCGGTCAGGGGAATGCCGGTGTGTCATGCCGATCGGCCGCGAGGGGGGCTAGAAAAACCGCTCTTTGACATAAATCGTGTCTCCGGGGCGGATCTGATAGGTCAGCGGGGCGCTGAATTCGACCAGCTTGCGGTCCATGCGGCGGGTCACCCGCACCTTGCGCCGGTTGGCGCGCGGGCTGAAGCCGCCGGAAATGGCGATGGCGGTCTGTACCGTCATGCCGCTGACATAGGCATATTGCCCCGAGCGCGTCACCTCGCCCAGCACGAAGAACGGGCGCGGCTGCTGCACCTCGACCGTCACATTGGGATTGCGCAGATATTTGGCGCCGAGGCGCCGCTCCAGCGCCAGTTCGAGCTGCGATGCGGTCATGCCCCGCACCCCGATCAGACCGATCAGCGGCATCGAAATGGTGCCGTTGCCGTCCACCAGATATTGCTTGGACAGATTGGCCTGACCGAACACATCGATCCGCAACCGGTCGCCGTCATCCAGCGTATAGGGCACAGACGAGGTCACGGCCACGCTGGCGGGCGGCTGGGACTTCTCGCAGCCGCCAAGCGCGAAAGCGGCAAGGACCAAGGCGGCAAATAACGGATGGCGCATGGAAAGACTCATTCATTTTCCGAAGCCTGTAACTGAGTCCATTGGTACTCCGCCATGGTTAACAAAACCTCACCATGACCGGCATGATTAACAGAATGGAAACCATATCGGCGTTAAAACAAGACGTTAATGAGTCGTTAGCATCAGCTTTGCTTCGTGCGGCGCGAAATGGGTATGAAAATGAATCACAGGCAGGCAGACGGGCAGGCGAGTCCCGTGCAGTATCAGGATCCTGATTTCAGCGTTTGGGAACTGGTGCGCGAGATCTGGGCCCGCAAATGGATCGTGGTGGTGACCATGCTGGTGATCTGCTCCGGCGTGCTGGCCTTGCTCATGATCACCACGCCGCGTTTTTCATCGCATGTGCAGATGCTGATCGAAAACCGCGAGACCAGCTTCACCAAGCCCGAGCGCGAGGTGACCCGCAATATCACCGACACCGCGCTGGTGGCCAATCAGTTACAGGTGCTGCGCACCGATCAGATGGCCCGCACCATCATCAAAGAGTTCAAGCTCGAGGATAGCGAGGAATTCAACCCGTCCAAGCGCTCATTCATCGACGATATGAAGGCTCTGGCCGGCCTGAAAAGCAAGGATTCCAAACTCTCGACCTCGGAAAAGGTGCTGCAGGTGTTCAACCGGCGCCTGGCGATCTATCAGCAAGGCACCAGCCGGGTGATCACCATCAGCTTTACCTCCGAGGATGCCGAACTGGCCGCGCGCATCGTCAACCGCATCGCCGAGCTCTATATGCAGGGCCAGTCCATGGCCAAGACCGACAATACCCGCCAGGCCTCCGCCTGGCTGAAAAGCCAGATCGAAACCCTGCGCGGCAAGGTATTGAAATCCGAGGCCTCGGTTGAGGAATACCGGGCGCTGCATGGCCTGGTGAAGGGCCAGCCCAATGTCACGGTCGATTCCCAGCAGCTCAGCGAAATCAACAGCCAGTTGGTGCGGGCCCGGGCGGCCCGCTCCGAAGTGCAGGCGCGGGCGCGGCTGATCCGCAGAATGCTGTCCCGGGAGGGCGGGGTCAGCGCCGCCTCCGATGTGCTGCGCTCACCGCTCATTCAGCGCCTGCGCGAGCAGCAGGTGCGCCAGCGCCGTCAGATCGCCGAATTGTCGGCCACCCTGCTGCCCGGCCATCCGCGCATGCAGCAACTCAATGCCGATTTGCGCAATCTCAACCGTCAGGTCGACGCCGAAACCCGTAAAATCGTCAAGGGGCTCGAAAATGAGGCCCGCGTATCGGCGGCCCGCGAAGCTGAATTAAGCCGCAATTTCAAAAACCTGCAGAAGAAAGTTGCCGTCAATTCCAAGGCCGGGGTCGAATTGCGCGCATTGGAGCGCGAGGCCAAGGCCAATCGCGACTTGCTGGAATCCTTCCTGAAGAAATATCAGGAGGCCAGCGCCCGCAACGAAGTCTCCTCGCAGCCGGCCAATGCCCGCATCATTTCCAATGCCACGGTTTCCGCCATTCCGTCCTATCCCAAAAAGACCCAGATCATGCTGCTGGCTGTTTTCGGCTCCTTCATTCTGGGGGTGTCGATCGCCGCTTTCCGCGCCATGAGCAGCTTGGGCCGGCATGGGTCTATGGGCGCTGAGCGCCGCGAGCCTTATCCGGCCGAGCCGGCAAGCGCCGATGCCTTCGGCCAGCTTGCTCCGGCGCTGCACGGCATGCCCCATATGCAGCCACGATCCGGCGGCGCCTCGGGTCCGGCGACGCTCGAACATGACGATTCCGGCCTGCCGGTCTGGGCGCGCCTCACAGAGCCCTCCGAAACCCAGCTCGCCCGCTCCATGTATATGCAGCAGATCCTCAATCTGTTCCAGTCGGTGCAGCATAACAGCCGCACCCGGCGGCCGACCCGCTTGTTGCTGGCCGCGGTTCAGGGCGGCGAGGGCGAAATGCGCGTTGCCGCCGATCTCGCGCGTGTCGTGGCCGAAAACCGCATGCGCGCGGTGTTGATCGATGCGGATATGGCCAATCCCGAGATGAGCACCGAATATGACGCCCTGTCCCATGCCGGTCTGGCCGACTGCCTCGAAGGCCAGCAGGTGCTGTCCCAATGCGTGGTGTCCAACATCGAATCCGGGATCGATCTGGTGCCGGCCGGCCACAGCCGCATCGCGCCGCAAAAACTGATGACCGCCGAGCGCCTGAACGCTGTGCTGAATGCCCTGGCGCAGGATTACGACATTCTTATCATCAAGGCCGCGCCGCCGAGCGCCTGTCCCGAAACCGGGCAGCTTGCCGCCCTGTCAGACATCGTGCTGCTGGCCGCGCTCACCGGCCATACCAGCCGGGCCCAGGCCGAGCAGGCTCTGTGGCACATCTCCGGCAAGGCGGCCGGATCGGTCAGCCCCGGTCTGATCATCACCGGCGTTTCCGAGCCGGATTTTCTCGGCACCGGCCCCACCGTTATGCGCAGCGATGCATGGCCCCCCGCCAACAGCCATGACGGCCCCCATCCCGGCGGCGGCTCCAGGGCCGCCTGAACCGGTCTGAACCATCATTGCCGGGCCTGCTTCGGA
>PKTQ01000197.1 GCA_002869085.1 Hyphomicrobiales bacterium
TGTTTTGACGCACGTCTTTGCCCGAAAACCAGTTCCCACTTTTCGGGACGTGCTCTTGTTTTGACGCACGTCTTTGTCCGAAAACCAGTTCCCACTTTTTGGGACGTGCTCTAGGGCAGAGCCACCGGCTCGGCGCTGAGCGAGCGTAAGTAAAGCAGCAGATCGGCGCGCTGACCCGGTTTCTTCACCCCGACAAAGGCCATTTTATTGCCCGGCACCGCCGCCTTGGGATTGGCCAGATATTCGTCCAGGTTTTCAAAGCTCCACTTGCCCTTGGCCTCGGCATGGGCGCGCATGGCGTCGGAATATTTGAACTCGGCGTCATTGGCGATGGCGCGGCCGACAATGCCCCACAGATTGGGGCCGACCTTGGCCTTGCCGCCTTCTTCGGAGGTATGGCAGGCTTTGCACTTCTTGAACACCTTCTCGCCTTTGTCGGCACTGGCCGCCTTCAGCCGGTCGGACAGGCTGGCCGGCTCGGCGGCCGGTTCGGCCTTTTTGCCGGCATCGGCGGCGGGCGTTTCCGCCTTGGCCTCATCCGCCTTGGCTTCATCCGCCTTGGCCTCATCCGCCGCGGCGCCGGCATCGGCGGTCTCGGCCGCCGGGGCGGCTTCGGGCGCGCTCACGCCGATCGGGGCATAGAGCAGCCCGGTATAAAGATTGATGAAAGCCACAAACACGACCGCGGCGATGGCAACGGCGATAAATTTAACGGCAAATGCGATGAGCTTCCCCATAATATCCCTCATTATTCATGGCTTTCAGCGGCCGAGATGATTGCATTTCGCCGTGAAGCCGATATAGATCGCACAGTTCAATGAACCTGCTGGCGGTCAATATAGAAATATCGGCGGCCGGCGCAAGCCCGGCAGCAAATAATGCGTCAAAACAAAACAGATGATATCCTGATCCTGATCCCCGCGCGCATGGGCTCGTCGCGCTTTCCCGGCAAGCCGCTGGCGCCGCTGGCCGGCGAGCCGATGATCCTGCATGTGTGGCGGCGCGCGGTGGCGGCCGATCTGGGACGGGTGGCGGTGGCCACGGATTCAGACGAGATCGCCGCGGTGATCCGCGCGGCCGGCGGCACGGTGGTGATGACCCGCGCCGACCATGAAAGCGGCTCGGACCGGATTTTCGAGGCCTGTCAGGCGCTCGACCCCGAAAACCGCGCCCGCATCGTCATCAATCTGCAGGGGGATCTGCCGACCATCGCGCCGGAAGCCTTGCGGGCGGTGCTGCAACCGCTCGAGGATGAGCATTGCGATATCGGCACCCTGGCCAGCATCATCACCGATCCGGGCGAGATCACCGATTCCAATGTGGTGAAGGTGGTGGCGGCGCTGGGCGGGCCCGGCAGCGTAGCCAATGCCCTCTATTTCACCCGCAGCCCGGCCCCTTACGGCCAGGGGCCCTATTATCACCATATCGGCATCTATGCCTATCGGCGCGCGGCGCTGAAACGCTTTGTCGAACTGCCGCCCTCGATGCTGGAGCGGCGCGAAAAGCTGGAGCAATTGCGGGCGCTGGAGGCGGGCATGTCCATCGGCGCCGCCTGCATTGACAGTTTTCCGCTCGGTGTCGATACTCCGGCCGACCTCATCCGGGCGGAACGTCTTTTGGAGCAGACCTCATGACAGCGGCAGATAAATACATCGTCTTTCAGGGCGAACCGGGCGCCAATTCGCATATTGCCTGCCATGAGGCCTTTCCGGACCGCGAGCCCCTGCCCTGCCCGACCTTCGAGGACGCGCTGGCGGCAATCCGCAACGGCAAGGCCTCGCTGGGCATGATCCCGATGGAAAACACCCTGGCCGGCCGGGTGGCGGATATTCATCATCTGCTGCCGGAAAGCGGCCTGCATATCATCGGCGAGCATTTTCTGCGCGTGCATCACAATCTGATGGCGCCCCATGGGGTGGCGCTGGAACAGATCAAGGAGGCGCTGAGCCATCCGATGGCGCTGGGCCAGTGCCGGCGCAATTTGCGCGAACTTGGCATCAGCCCGGTGACCGTCGCCGACACGGCCGGGGCGGCGCGCGAAGTAGCCGAAGGCGACAGCGACAGCCGGGCCGCCATTGCCACCCCGCTGGCGGCCGAGGTTTATGGGCTCAATATCCTGAAAGAGCATGTCGAGGACGAGGATCATAACACCACCAGGTTTCTGATCCTGTCCAACACCCCGGTCAAGGCGCCGCTCGGCAACGGCCCGGTGATCACCAGCTTCGTCTTCAAGGTGCGCAATGTGCCGGCGGCTTTGTTTAAAGCCCTGGGTGGTTTCGCCACCAATGGGGTCAATATGACCAAGCTGGAATCCTATCAGATCGAGGGCAGCTTCTCGGCCACCCAGTTCTATGCCGATATTGAGGGCCATCCGGATGACCGGCTGGTGCGGCTGGCGATGGAGGAACTGGATTTCTTCACCAGCGAGATTCGGATTCTCGGGGTTTATCCGGCCAGCCCGCAGCGGGCGGTGATCGAGGAAGCCAGCCGCAGAAGGCGGGCCTGACAGTCCGGCCGGGGCTTAAGGTCCGACCTCAATTGGATTTGGCGCATAGCACGCTCAAAATCCAATTGAGTCCAGACCCTCGAGCGATAAGCCTTGCCTTTTCAGCTCTCATTGCCGATATATGGGCGTGAGAGGCTGGCGGCGGACGGATTCCTCGCCAACCGGGTCAGGTCCGGAAGGAAGCAGCCCTAACGAGTTTTGTCCGGGTCGCCCGTCCAGTCTCTCACCCTGTGACACGGAACCCAGCGCGCTTCGCCCCTGGCCGACCTCATGAGGCAGTCCGCGACGCGCCGCGAAACACAGTCATCAACCCCGCGTTTCAGGCTGATCCGGGTCTGATCAAGGCTGAAACGCTCCAGACAAGGGCGGCCCAGGGGATGGCGGATCCGACTTCCACCGAGACAGCGAATGCCGGCGAGGCGCCCGATAACGGCGCCTATCGGGTGCTGGCGCGCAAATACCGCCCGGCGGATTTCAACGGGCTGATCGGCCAGGACGCCATGGTCCGCACCCTGACCAATGCGTTTGAATATGGCCGCATCGCCCAGGCCTTCATGCTGACCGGGGTGCGCGGGGTGGGCAAGACCACCACGGCGCGGATTCTGGCGCGGGCGCTCAATTATACCGGCGCGGACGGCCAAAGCGGGCCGAGCATTCACATGGAGGGTTACGGCGAGCATTGCCAGGCGATCATGGAATCGCGCCATATCGACGTGATGGAGATGGATGCGGCCTCGCATACCGGCATTGACGATATCCGCGAGATCATCGAGGCGGTGAAATACAAGCCGGCCAGCGCCCGCTACAAGGTCTATATCATCGACGAAGTGCACATGCTGTCGCGTCAGGCCTTTAACGGCTTGCTGAAAACCCTGGAAGAGCCGCCGGAACATGTGAAGTTCATTTTCGCCACCACCGAGATCCGCAAGGTGCCGGTGACGGTGCTGTCGCGCTGCCAGCGCTTCGATCTGCGGCGGATCAATGCGGATCTGCTGGTCAGCCATTTCGCGGCCATCGCCAAGCAGGAACAGGTGAAGGTGGGCAAGGCGGCTTTGGCGATGATCGCCCGCGCCGCCGAAGGCTCGGTGCGCGACGGGCTGTCGCTGCTGGATCAGGCGATCGCGCTCGGCGGCGGGCGGGTCGACCCGGAGGATGTGCGCCATATGCTGGGGCTGGCCGACCGGGGGCGGATCATCGAGCTGTTTGACCATGTCATGCATGGCCGGGCCGGCAAGGCGCTGGAGGAGCTGAAAAGCCAGTATGACGCCGGGGCCGATCCGGCGGTGGTGCTGTCGGACATGGCGGATTTCATCCATTTCGTCACCCGGCTGAAAGTGGCCGGCAAGGTGGCGGCCCTGGATGCGGCCATGTCGCAGACCGAGATCGAGCGCGGCAAGGAAATGGCCGCCGGGCTGGAGATGAGCGCGCTGGCGCGCGCCTGGCAGATGGTGCTGAAGGGGCTGACGGAAGTGCGCAGCGCCGGCCGGCCGCTGGCGGCGGCGGATATGGTGCTGGTGCGCATGGCCTATGCGGCCAATATGCCGGCGCCCGACGATCTGCTGCGCCGCCTGGGAAAAGGCCCCGGGCCGGCCGAAAGCGTAAAAACGGCACCCGCCACGCCCGCCCCCGCGCCGCAGCCGGGACCGGTGAATGAAAGCCCGGCACCGGAAAGCCCGGCAAGCGAGACCGCACCGGCACAGGACACCATGAACGCGCCCGCGCCGCCCGCCCCAACCACGCCCCCGGCCATGGCGGAGATGGACGCGCCCGAGCGCGAAGCGGAAATGGAAACCGGCGGCGAGATCACCGACGCGCCGGAGAGTTTCACCGCCCTGGTGGCCCTGGCCGGGGCGCGGCGCAATCTGCGCCTGAAGACCGCGCTTGAGACCCAGGTGCGGCTGGTGCGCTTCGAGCCGGGACGGCTGGAGCTCAACCTGCTCGAAGGGGCGCCGCGCGATCTGCCGGGCATGCTGGCCGACAAGCTGAAATCCTGGACCGGCACGCGGTGGATGGTGGTGCTGTCGCAGCAGGCCGGCGAGGCGACGCTCGACGAGCAGCGCCGGGCCAGCGAGGCGGCCCGCAAGGCGAAGGCGGCTGAATTGCCCGAAGTGCGGCAGATGATGGAGCTGTTTCCGGGCGCCGAGATCGTCGAGGTGCTGGATGAGGAAGCCGGCGAGGAGACGCAAGCGGACAACAGGACATCGGAGATGAGACCATGAAGAACCTGGCCGGGCTGATGAAACAGGCCCAGGAAATGCAAAGCAAGATGAGCGCCATGCAGGACAGCCTGGCCGAGCTGCGGGTGAGCGGCGCGGCCGGCGCCGGGCTGGTGGAGGTCAGCCTGAGCGGCAAGGGCGAGATGGTGGGGCTTCACATCGACGAGAGCCTGCTGAAACCGGGCGAGGGCGAAATCCTGGAGGATCTGATCGTGGCGGCGCATGGCCAGGCCAAGGCGAGGCTGGAACAGGAGATGGCCGAAAAGATGAAGGAAGTGACCGGCGGCATGGCTCTGCCCCCCGGCATGAATTTCGGCCTGTGAAACGCAGCTCATGACAAGGGCTTTCGATCCCGCACCGGGAAACGCGCCGGCATAATCGCGGCCATAAGATCTGATGACAAACCAGCCCCCTACCGACCCGCAACCCATTGTGTTGATCACCGGCGCCAGCCGCGGCATCGGCGCGGCTGCGGCGCGGCTGGCGGCGCGGCGCGGCTACCGGGTCGGGATCAATTATCTGTCGAGCGAGGAAGCGGCGGCCCGTCTGGTGGCCGAAATCGAAGCTGACGGTGGCAGCGCCTTTGCGGTGCGCGGCGATGTCTCAAACCCTGCGGATGTGGCGGCCCTGTTCGCCGCCAGCGACGCCGCGCCCGGGCGGCTGAAGGGGCTGATTAACAATGCCGGCATATTGGGGCCGCAAATGCGGCTCGATCAGATCAGCCCCGAGCGGCTGGCGCGGGTGTTCGCGGTCAATATCACCGGCAGCTTCCTGTGCGCCCAGGAAGCGGTGCGGCGCATGTCGCACCGTCATGGCGGCAAGGGCGGGGCCATCGTCAATCTGTCCTCGACCGCAGCGCGGCTCGGCGCGCCCGGCGAATATGTCGATTATGCGGCCAGCAAGGGGGCGATCGACACCATGACAATCGGCCTTGCGAAGGAAGTCGCCGGCGAAGGCATCCGGGTCAATGCGCTGCGCCCGGGCATCATCGAAACCGAAATTCACGCCAGCGGCGGCGAGCCGGGCCGGGCGGAGCGCCTGGCGCCGCTGCTACCGATGCAGCGCGCCGGCACGGCGGAGGAAGTGGCGCAGGCGGCCTTGTGGCTGTTGTCGGACGAGGCGTCCTATATTACCGGCGCCCTTCTGGATATCGGAGGTGGGCGCTGATGGCGGGGCGGGTGACCGGGCCGGAGATCGAACGGCTGATTCAGCTTCTGGCCAGGCTGCCGGGGCTGGGGCCGCGCTCGGCGCGCCGGGCGGCGCTGACCCTGATCCGGCGCAAGGACGCCCTGCTGGTGCCGCTGGCCGGGGCGATGGCGGACGCGGCCGAGAAGATCGTCGAATGCAGCACCTGCGGCAATGTGGATGTGAGCGATCCCTGCGCCATCTGCGCCGATTCGCGCCGTGACGGCGGGCTGATCTGCGTGGTGGAGGACGTGGCCGATCTGTGGGCGCTGGAGCGGGCCGGAGCGGTCAAGGGGCGCTATCATGTGCTGGGCGGCGTGCTGAGCGCGCTTGACGGCATCGGGCCGGAAGAGCTCAACATCGCCGCTCTGGTTGCGCGGGTCCATGCAGGCGGCGTCAATGAAGTGGTGCTGGCGATGAATGCCACCGTCGACGGGCAGGCCACCGCCCATTACATCATGGACCGGCTGCAAGGCTCGGGCGCGACCATCACCCGGCTGGCGCATGGGGTGCCGGTGGGC
>PKTQ01000133.1 GCA_002869085.1 Hyphomicrobiales bacterium
CGCCATTCCCATTCGGCCAAGCCGCTGCTCTATAAGATTTCCGGCGTCTGGGGCAATCATGAAGGCTCGATGATGCTCTGGGTGATGCTGGTGGCTTTTTTCGGCGCTTTGGTGGCCCTGTTCAGCCCCAATCTGCCCCCCGCTCTGCGCGCCCGGGTGCTCTCGGTGCAGGCCTCGATTGGCGTTGCCTTTCTGCTGTTCATCATCGCCACTTCCAATCCGTTCCTGCGCCTGGCGCCGGCCCCCGCCGACGGCCAGGGGCTCAACCCGCTGCTGCAGGACCCGGCGCTCGCCATCCATCCGCCGTTTCTCTATGGCGGTTATGTCGGCTTCTCCATGGCCTTTTCCTTCGCCATCGCCGCGCTGATCGAGGGGCGGGTCGATGCCGCCTGGGCGCGCTGGGTGCGGCCCTGGACCCTGGCCGCCTGGATGCTGCTGACCATCGGCATCGCGCTCGGCTCCTGGTGGGCCTATTACGAGCTCGGCTGGGGCGGCTGGTGGTTCTGGGATCCGGTCGAGAACGCCTCGCTGCTGCCCTGGCTGTCCGGCACCGCCTTGCTGCATTCGGCCATTGTGGTTGAAAAACGCGGCGCCTTGCGCGTCTGGACCATCTTGCTGGCCATTCTCACTTTCGGCCTCAGCCTGATGGGCACATTCCTGGTGCGCTCCGGCGTGCTCACCTCGGTGCATGCCTTCGCGGTCGATCCGGCGCGCGGCGTGTTTATCCTGCTCATTCTGTGCGTGTTTGTCGGGGGGGCGCTGACCCTTTATGCCTGGCGTGCCCCGGTGCTGAAATCCGGCGGCATCTTCGCGCCCATTTCGCGCGAGGGGGCGATTGTGTTCAACAATCTGCTGCTGGTCACCGCCTGTGCCACCGTGTTTGTCGGCACCCTTTATCCGCTGGTGCTCGAAGCCGTGAATGGCGAGAAAATCTCGGTCGGCGCGCCGTTTTTCAACGCCACCTTCGTGCCCTTGTTCATTCCGCTGCTGCTGGCTCTGCCGATCGGGCCATTCCTGGCCTGGAAACGCGGTGATCTGATGGCCGCCCTGCAGCGCCTGTTCGTGGCCTTCGGCGCCGCCCTGGCGATCGCCGTCGTCGTGCTGGTGCAGCGCGGGCAGGCCAGCCTGCTGGCGGCGCTGGCCATCGGCCTTTCCATGTGGCTCATTGTCGGCGCCCTGTCCGAGCTTGCGTTCCGCATCAAGCTGTTCCGCGCCCCGATCACCGAAAGCCTGCGCCGGGCCGTCAACCTGCCGCGCTCGTCCTGGGGCATGATGATCGCCCATGCCGGCATGGGCGTCATGGTGCTGGGCATCGCCGCCATTTCCGCCTGGAAGGTCGAGAACATCATCGTCATGAAACCGGGCGGTTCTCATGAGATCGGCGGGGTGAGCGTGGTGTTCAACGGCGCCACCGCCCGCCCCGGTCCCAATTACGATGAGGATGTCGGCCATTTCACCATCCGGGAGAAATCCGGCAAGACTTTCCAGATGGAGGCCTCGAAGCGGGTCTATCTCAAGCCGCCCATGCCGACCACCGAAACCGGCATCCATCCCTATTGGACCGGTGATCTTTATCTGGCGCTCGGCGATCGGCACAAGGACGGCAGCGGCACCTATACGGTCCGGCTCTATTTCAATCCGCTGGCGCCGCTGATCTGGCTCGGCGCGCTGATCATGTTCATTGGCGGCGGCGTATCGCTGACCGACCGGCGTTATCGCTTCGGGGTGCCGAAAAAGGCCCGCGCCAAACAGCCCGCCGCCGCATGAGGAAGTTCGATATGTTCCGCTCCTTCTTTGCCCTTTGTGCCGCCCTGCTGATTTCGGCAAGCCTGGCGGTGCCTGCCCTGGCGGTCGAGCCCGACGAGGTGATGAAGGATCCGGCCATGGAAAAGCGGGCCCGGGTCATCTCCAAGGATCTGCGCTGCCTGGTGTGCCAGAACCAGTCGATTGACGATTCCAATGCGGATCTTGCCAAGGATCTGCGCGTGCTGGTGCGCGAGCGTCTCAGCAAGGGCGACAGCAATAATCAGGTCATTGATTATATCGTCGCCCGTTACGGCGAATATGTGCTGCTGAAGCCGCGCATGGCGCCCCATACCTGGGCCATGTGGTTTGCCGGGCCGCTGGTGCTGCTGCTCGGCATATTCGGGCTGGTGACCGCCTATCGTCGCCGCCGGGCGGCCCCGGCCGCCGCCAAGCCTGCGCCCGCCCTGTCCGAGGACGAGGCGCGCCGGCTCGACGATCTCATGAACCCGGGCGCTAAATAGCCGCCCTCAGCGCTACATGCCGTTGCCGAAATCGGTCCAGTTGCGCAAATTTGCCGCCCGCACCGTGGCCAGCGCTTCCGAATAGGCCAGCAGCAGCCGCAAATCATGCTCAAGACGAGCGTCGAAATAGCGGTCCTCGTCGCTCATATTGTCCGGGTCGAGAAACACCTGCCCCACATTCCTGATGATCATCTGATCAGGGATGTAGCACAGCCGATTATTCTTGGTGCTCGACATGCGCAGCTCGGCGATCGGATAGGTGCCGCCGGGGCCGCCCGAGACCCCCACCAGCAGGCCCGGCTTGTCGGCCACCTCATTTCTGGTGGTCAGCAGAAAGAAGTTTTTCAGCGCCGCCGGCGCCATGCCATGCCATTCCGGCGCAATCACCACCAGCCCGTCGGCCTCTTGCAGCCGCTTGGCAATCGGCTCCCACACCGCCCATTCCGGGCGCGGATCGTCCCAGAAATCCTCGCGCCACAGGGGCAGCGGCGTGCGGCCCAGATCGAGGATGTCCCCCGACGCGCCGAGCCCTTCCAGCTTGCCCTCGATATAGCGCGCCATACGCCCTGATTGCGAATTCTCCCGGTGGCTGCCCGAGACAATAAAAATATTGGCCATGGGAAATGACCCTTTCCTGCAAACATTGATTCTGCGCCGAACATTACGGGATTTTAATGTCCCTGTCAGGCTGAGTTAAGCTTGATCCGGCTAGATTGGTCTCATCAAATCACAGGTTTTCCGTCAGATAAGGAAAGTAAAGACCAATGAGTTCCAAATCCACCCTGATCAAGTCTTCCACCGCCGTGGCCGGGCTCGTCGTGCTTGGCCTTCTGGCCGCCCCGGCGTTCAATGCCGCCACCTCCCTGCCGGTCGAGGCCAAAAGCAGCACCGCGCTGAGCCCGATGGCTTACGCCCCGTCGAGCTTCGCGCCGCTGGTGGAAAAAGTGCGCGGCGCCGTGGTCAGCGTCCAGGTGCGGCGCGAGGCCAGCGACAGCGGACTTTCCCGCCGCGAGTTCTATTTCGATTTCCCGGATCTGCCCGGCACCCCGTTCGACGAGTTCTTCAAGCGCTTCAAGCGCGCGCCCGGCAGCAAGTCGCCCCATCGTAAAAAGCGGCGCGGCGTCGCCCAGGGCTCCGGCTTCATCATTTCCGCCGACGGCTATATCGTCACCAATAATCATGTGGTCAAGGGCGGCGACGACATCACCGTCACCCTCGACAATGGCAAGAAGCTGAAAGCCAATACCATCGGCGTCGATAAGAAAACCGATCTGGCCCTGCTGAAGGTGAAGAACGGCCACACCTTGCCTTACGTGGAATTTTCCGACACCGAGGCCAAGGTCGGCGACTGGGTGGTCGCGGTCGGCAATCCGTTCGGCCTTGGCGGTACGGTCACCGTCGGCGTGGTTTCGGCGCGCGGTCGCGACATCGGCCAGGGCAGCTATGACGACTTCCTGCAGATCGACGCCCCGATCAACAAGGGCAATTCCGGTGGCCCCACCTTCAACCTCAACGGCAAGGTGGTCGGCATCAATACCGCGATCTTCTCGCGCACCGGCGGTTCGGTCGGCATCGGCTTCGCCATTCCCGCCAGCCAGGCCCGTGAAATCATCACCGATCTGAAACAGCATGGCGGCGTCACCCGCGGCTGGCTCGGCGTGGCGATCCAGAAAGTCACCGAGGACATCGCCGAAAGCCTCAATCTCGACGATGATCACGGCGTGCTGGTCTCCCAGGTGACCGGCGGCTCTCCGGCCGACAAGGCCGGCTTGCGCACCGGCGATGTGATCCTCGATGTGGACGGCCGTAATGTGCGCGGACCCCGTGACCTCGCCCGCAAGATTGCCGCCATCCGCCCGGGCGTCGAAGCGAAAATGAGCATTCTGCGCAGCGGCTCCACCCGTGAGCTGACCGTCAAGATCGGCACTCTGAGCGACAGCGGCGGCAAGGCGCCTGCCACTGATGGCGGACAGAGCAGCAGCACCGGCTTCGGCCTCCAGCTGCAGCCGGCCACCGACGGCAAGGGCGGCGTGATGGTCGCCGGCGTCGATGACGGCAGCCAGGCCGAGGAGAAGCACATCGCCAAGGGCGACCGCATTCTGGAGATCAACAATGACAAGGTGAACAACATCGATGATTTCGATGCGGCTGTCGCCAAGGCCAAAAAGGACGGCAAGCGCGCCATCCTGATGCTGATCCAGCGCGGCAAGACCAACCGCTTTGTCGGCCTCTCCCTGAGCAAGGACGGCAAATAACCTCCCGGGGGAAGGCGGGTTAACCCCATCCGCCTTCCTCCCGCCGCCCGGTCCTATGCCCCCCACCCCCTACGGATCGGAACGGCAAAGCGCATGGGCGGCCCCGGGTTTCCCCCACCCGGGGTCGTTCCATGCGTGACTTCTCAAGCGACCCCACACCCCCTATATCTGGCTCATGCATATTCTGATCATTGAAGATGACCGCAAGGCCGCCCTTTATTTGCAGAAGGGCCTCAGCGAAAGCGGTCATCAGGCCGACATTGCCGAGGATGGCGCCCTGGGTCTCGAAATGGCCGGGGCCGGCAGCTATGACGTGCTGGTGGTTGACCGCATGCTGCCTCAGCTCGACGGGCTCGAGCTGATCGGCGCCCTGCGCGGCGCCGGTGACATGACCCCGGTGCTGGTGGTCAGCGCCCTGTCGGGGGTCGATGAGCGGGTGCGGGGGCTGCGCGCCGGCGGCGATGATTATCTGGCCAAGCCCTATGCCTTTTCCGAGCTGCTCGCGCGCATCGAGGCGCTGGCGCGCCGGGCGGCGCCGCGCGCCGCGGAAACCTCGCTCCGCGTGGCCGATCTCGAACTCGACATGCTGTCGCGCTCCGTGCAGCGGGCCGGCCGGCCCATCACCCTGCAGCCGCGCGAGTTTAAGCTGCTGGAGGTGCTGATGCGCCATGAGGGCCAGGTCGTCACCCGCACCATGCTGCTGGAGCAGGTCTGGGACTATCATTTCGACCCGCAGACCAATGTGATCGATGTTCACATTTCCCGTTTGCGCGCCAAGATCGACAAAGGCTTCGATGAGCCCCTGCTGCACACCAGGCGCGGCGCCGGCTATGTGCTGGGGCGGCTGGAGCAGCCATGATCCCCCTATTGCGCAAAACCGCGCTGCGCTGGGCCCTGATCTATCTGCTGCTGTTCGGGGCCTCGGCCGGGGTGGTGCTGGGCTTTGTCTATTGGCGCACCGCCACGCTGATCCTGGCCCGCACCGATGCGGCCATTGCCGCCGACATGGCCTATTTCGCCGCCCAATATGAAGATGGCGGCCCCGCCAGCCTGTTGGAGGCCGTGGCCGGGCGGGCGCGCAGCACCCCCGGCGCCGTCTATCAGCTCACCGATTTCACCGGCCGGCCGCTCGCCGGCAATCTCGGCCAGACCCCCACCGCCGCCGCGGGCGCCAGCGGCGTGTTCGAGTTCATATTCGAGGCCCCGGTGGCCGGCGGTTTCAGCGACCATCCGGTGCGGGCGCGGGCGGTGGTGCTGACGGGCGGCCTGCGCCTGATTGCCGGGCGCGACATCGAACCATTGCACCAGGTTCAGGCATTCCTGCGTCAGGCGCTCGCCATCGCGGTGGTGCTGGCGCTGTTTCTGGGGCTGGCGGCCGGCTATTTCATGAGCCGCCACATGCTGCGGCGCATCGGCCATATCAGCCGCACCAGCCGCGCCATTCGCAGCGGCCGGCTCGATGAGCGTATTCCGCTCACCGGCAGCGGCGACGAGTTCGACAATCTGGCCCGCGAGCTCAATGCCATGCTCGACCGCATCAACCGCCTGATGCGGGAGATGCGCGAGGTCTCCGACAATATCGCCCATGACCTGAAATCCCCGCTCGCCCGCCTGCAGGCCGGGCTTGAGGATGCGCTGAGGAGCGGCGGCGAAGCGGCCGGCATCGCCGCCATGCAGTCCGGCGTTGCTGAGGCTTCCGGC
>PKTQ01000132.1 GCA_002869085.1 Hyphomicrobiales bacterium
AGGCGGCGGCATTGGCGCCGATATATTTCTGATAGGCGGCCTCGTCATGCACATCGACCCGCCCGATCCAATAGCCCTTGGCCATGAGTGAACTCCCTTTATTCAGATTTGAGCCCCAACTTAATGCACTTGGAAGCCCGGGGAAACCGGTTAAATGGCGCGGGCGGCGGAAGCGGCGGGTGAATGGGTTGGGGGGTGTGGGTTTGTGACGTGTCGGGGGAGATTAGTAGCGTGGTTTGTTCTGTCCGGGATGGGATAGTGGTGGATCGGGATGCAACTGTAACTGACAGCCCATTGCAGCCATCAAGCAGCCGTCTACGATGCTGCGCACGCAGCCCTCATAGCTGCCTTTCGCAATATACGCGAACTCCGGGGCTGCTCGGCTTCAATATCGCCGTGTCGCTATGGCGGTTGCGCATCAGGCGTTGTCAATGTATCCTTCTAGCATGTTCACTTGGGGCTGGCGCGCTGTGAAAACAGGTCGGCGCGGCGGGCGAAAGCCAACCTAGCTGACCTGATCCGGGCCCATTGGATCTTGGTTTGCCGAACTTCTTAAATTCTTCAATTTGCTCAATCAGCTTCGTGCTTTTTGACTCCTGCCATAGGGCCCACGGCTTAAACTGGATTCAAAGGCGCGTTAGAGGAATGAGCAAAATGAACATGACCCAAAAACCGCTACCAGTCGGAACTATTCCAGTGAATCTCGATCATCTTTCAAAGGGTGTTGATCGAATTCTGGAACGGTGGGTTGGCAACGACCGTCCAACCAAGCTGACTCTCTTGAATGACCTTGCTGCCGCACTTAGCCCTGGATCGAATTGGGGCGCTTTGAAGGCAAAGCAGTCCGGTCAACAGCCGCTGTCGGCAGATGTGAGTGTGAAGTTAATTCCAACGATTGATCGTTCCGCAGCCGAGCTTCCGGCGAGACTGGCTGAGGTGAAACGCGACGAAAACGGAATAGAGTTGGCAGACTTGACGACTGAAATACGTCCATTGTTCGGCAAACGGCATGCGGGTGATCCCATCATCGGGCTGGAACTCAGCGTAGCAGAAGGGAACGGTTATAGCGAGGCATCCATCTATGCGAAACTCATCATGAGCAAGGATGGGCGTGTGAGCGTCCGCAGGGTTTATGCGTCGGACCTTGAACCCCAAACTGCGCACCTCGTCTACAACGCAGTCCAAAATCTGGATTCCATAGATCTTTACCCCATGTTGGCGCAAGGCGCATGCCAGGCGCTCCGCATATTGCTGGGTCCGTTCAACTGTGTGTTGTCGGTCCCGGAGCACTACAGCAGCAGTCCCGGCAAAGATTTCGCTTCTCAGGGCCTGCGCGTGTTGATGGATGAGGGAGAAACGCCGTCTATCACCGACGTCGATTTGGCGTTACGTCTGGCTTCCGCCGCAGTCCCGTTTCAGAATCGGGAGCAATTCAGAGAACTCAGAGCCGTGCGGTTCAAACTGTCTCAGCCGCTCATGCAGATCTGGGAACCTGCCGACTTTTCGGCGCCGGACCATCTCGATGATCGGCCCATGTATTGGATACCCGAGGGAGGATACTGGACCCATCAGGACGACTATCTGATCGATCACAATATCTGGATACCCAGTACATTAGGAGAGCCTTTGGATTTGGCTTTAGCGTTAATCGATATCGATGACCCAGACGTCTATTTGCATGCATCGCTTACGCCCATGCCGAAGCGCGGGCGAAAATCGGGAGAGCTAGAGGAGAACTGGCGGGGCGGGTTCCACAGCCAATTTCAGGTTCTTAGGATCAGTGAAGGTGGACCGGTTCAAAGACTCCGCCTATCCGGTGCAACAAAAGAGCGCTTTGAGAGAGGCTTCGTAGGCTGGGCGGTTCATGAAGGCCATGAGGTTGTGGATGACCTGTCGCACGCTAAGACAGAGGCTCTCATTCCCCGGGATATGAGACGCGCCTCACAGCATCTGCGTCAAGTGGAGGCCATCATGAATGGGGTCGATCCAAAAGACAGAGAGCTTTTGAAACGAATACGAGAAGGCAAATAGGGCGCGAAAAACGAGGATTGGCATGTTAGTAGTTCCAATCCTCTTTTCGTTTCAATGAAACACACCAGCTAACGCTGTCAACAATATCCACATTGTATCGCGAGCGGGGTGCCCCGACTTATATGACGCTACTCATTTGGCCTTTTGCAGGAGTGAAATTGACATCTCGACCCTCCGAAGCTGCTTCCGGAGCGGGGCGCAATCTGGATAAGCGCGCTTAAGTTTTTGTTCCAGATCACGAAGTGCCGCAATTACATCGTCGTTGAAACGTAGCCCTTCCAGAAGAGATTGATCTTCGTCGGTCCACCGATAATAAACGTCATAGAATTCAGGGCTATCAAGTTCGCCGCGGCGAATTTCAAGAGCCAGCCAGTCCTCGAGCACTGATCGCAGCGAATTCAACCGCGAATAGGCTGCATAGCGCAATGTCTTCGAACGCATCGCGGCCTTGATGATGCGTCCAGCTTCCATATGACCTTCAATCCCGAGTTCGCCGTTTGGGCGCCGCTGAGAACAGCCAGGGTTGTAGTTGTAAGGCACAGTCGACTTGCTGGCTGATGGATAAATCATGCCTTTGCATCTTGCCCGGCGCTCATCCTGACGGGTTTTCACCATTGGACTCAGAAAAGTCTCCCATGAAGGCGCAGATTCTCCAGTCCAGTGGTCGCTGACAGTGGGGGCTGGCATGGACTCGATCTTACCCATTAAGGCATCAAGGTCATAACTGGAACGGCCGTCCGCGCCGACGTAAAGATCGCAGTCGTATGGGCTATACATGCCTGGCCAACCGCTCTTCTCAATGCGCCAACCTGTGCGCACAGCCCATGCTGCACGGGCGCTAGCATCAGGCACACCTCCATATGGCTCGTCGATCAGGATAAACTGACCGTTCCCTTGGTCGATCCAGGACGTCGCATGATCTGAATCCGGTAGCTTGTCTTCAATCAAGGTCTTTGGATATGTGGTACGGTTTCGATAAGGGCGGAGCCCAGTATGCTCCATGAAGCGCAACGATCGTTCTGCTGTGCAGAGCCTATCCCTTGCATAGTCCTGGCTCGGCGCAATGTCATCGCAGATAAAGTGGTCATTCGCCACTATTCTGAGATTGCCGAAGCCGCGGACATACTTCAGGCCGCTTTTGTCGCAAAGTTCGAGAATGGGTTTGGTGAGTTCAACCCGCAGAGTTTCCCGGCCACAACGATGACCGCGTTTTCTGTCGCTCCAATAGATCGTAAGGAGTACATACGGCGATGAATGCGAGGCACTTCGCACCGGAAGCGTCCGTTGAGCATGATGAAAGCTCACACAGTTTGCAGATTTTGAGGCTAATTCGAGCGCTTCCGAATGGGTGATGCTCTTGGTCTTCTTAAGTTGTTTGGCAAGCCGCTTGACCCCCGTGAGGGTGGTCGGTTTGATATCTTCGATCAACATAGCTATCTCCGGGCTTGAGATAAAACGTCACTCGCCAGACGTCCCTCAAGCCAGTATTAGCTATTGGGGAAGATAGATGGTTGATGAGCAGTGCTGCCTGCAGCTTCGAAACGGCGAGTGCCACGCTCCTGCCTAGAGCAATTGCACATTACAACGCATTCCAAACATGCGCAAGTTGCACCCGCCAAGACCCGACACGGTGGCAAAACCCGAGACAAATGGCCGATTCGCATCCAAAATAGGACGGTAGCCTGTTTGACCTTCCTAAAGCCTGCTTTCACGTTGCCCGCAATTTCTTGCTGCACAGTGGCGAATTCACGCTATCCGCCCTTCAGTGCCTTTACGGTGAGAATTGAGATAAGTGTTCGAGTCAAAATGCGCCAGAATTGCACACCACTCCTGCAGTCTGTGTTCGTGGCCTTTCTGGCTTTGACTTAGCAGTCATGCCCACCGTCTGACGCTATTCGGCAGTGAACAGGCGCGGGGTGAGGGATTGGCCGCTGAGGTCCGGGGCTAGCTGTTCGCCGAGCAGATCAATCAGCGTCTGGGCGACATTGAAGGCGCCCACTTCGCCCCGGTCGCCGGGCGGGATGCCCGCGCCTTTTGCTAACAGCACGCACCAATCGCCGGTGTGGCCGCCGGCGCGGCGACAGGGCACCTGGCCGATGGTGCCGGGTTCGGGATGAGGCCGGGAATTCCGATTATTTCACGTGAATGGAAATCTTCTTCGAGATGATCGGCGGGTCGTGCGGAATATGGTTGTGGTCGCCCATAACCAGTTGCAGGGTGTGATTTCCGGGCGCGAGTTTGATCGTCACCTCTGTCTGGCCTCCGCCAAAATGGCGATGATGCGCATCCGATGGAACCGGTTCATTCATGGGCGGCAAATCGCTATCAATGATCAGGTGATGATGACCGGTGTTTTTCTTTTCCACGCCGGCCGGCGCGACACCCATCCCCGCAAGGCCAAAAACTACCTTTAACGGGCTCGAAACAGTGGCGCCGTCCTTTGGCGAAACAATATATGCGCTGGCGCCTTCCGGCGCGGGAGAACGATCCTGTGCGAATGCCGGATAACAAAATATCGCGATGCCAAGTGCAAGAGCAGAAAATTTCATTTTGTTCTCCATGATGATCGTGACCTTGCGCAAATGCAAAAAGTGACGGGCTGCCTCATTCAGCACCAGGCTAATTGCTAATTATTATCATTGCAAGTTATGATTTGATGTCAGGCAGGCCCGCCACCTGCCCCTATTGGGCCGTGAAGAGGCGCGGGGGTGCGGGATTGGCCGCTTGAATCCGGTTATCGGATTTGCGGGATCAAGTGGAAACTTGCCGCTGTGGCCCCTGGGCCGCCGGTTTGCTGCCATGAATGGCACGCAAAATGACGGCCCGTTGAGGTGAAAATCCGTTAGTCCGCCAAAGAAGCTTGCATTCTTTCAAACAGCAAAGCGACCGCTTCGGCGCCCGGGTCATTATGGCCGCTCAGGCGGTCTTCCGAGATGTAGCTGGCTCGGCCGGCTTTGGCCTTGACGATTTTGGCGGTGTTGTCGGCGCCTTCCCGCGCGGCCTTGGCCGCGGCGGCAAAGCCGGCGGGCATGGCCTCCAGGGCCGGGGTCAAGGCATCGATCATGGTGCGGTCCCCGGGCTTGGCGCCCCCGACCTCCTGCACCCGCAGCACGCCGGCTTTCAGGGCCTCGACCCTGGGCATGCCGGAAGACAGGGCATCGCCGACCGCCGAGAAAAATATTGCCAACAGCACGCCTGACGAGCCCCCCATGGTCTGGCTCAATTCGAGCCCGATGGCGCGGTAGAGCTGGGTGAGATCGGAAAGGGGCAAGCGGTCAATCGACCCCTTGAGCGCCCGCGCCGCCACCGCAAGCGTCGAGCCGGTATCGCCATCGCCCGAATGGGTGTCGAGGGCGTTCAACTCGGCTTCGGCTTCCACGAAGACATCGCAGCACATGGTCACGAAATCGGCCATGGCCGGGTTTTTCGAAGGGATCGGCTTGATCGGGGTCAGACCATCGGGAATGGGGTGAATGATAGGTTCTTCAAGCGGGTTGCAGCCCGGCCAGTTGCGCATCGCTACCGGCTGTTGCAACAGGGCCAGTTCTTCTGAATTCACATTCAAAATCGAAACCGAGAACCCGCGCATATCAAGCGATGTCATCATATGCGAGGGGCCAACAAGGAACTGAATGTCGTCAATCACCTCGCTTGTCGCCAGCTCCTCGGCCAGCAGCTCCATTTCCAGCGCCGTGGTCCCGCCCAGATTATTGAGCAGCGCCACCTTGATGCCATCGCCGACATTGGGCTTGAGCCTTTGCAGGACCAGCTTCATAGCATCGCTGGCCGTTGTGAAATCAACCAGTTCGACACCGGACTCGCCATGAATGCCCAAGCCCAGTTCGGCCTTGCCTTCCTGGATGCGCATTTCCTTGGGTGAGCCAGGCACGGTGCATGTGTCGAGCGACATGCCGATGCTGGCCACATTGCCGATGACACGCTGGGCCGCCTGGCTGACCTCTTCCAGAGAGGCGCCCTGTTCGGCCAAGGCCCCTGCGATCTTGTGCACGAATAATGTGCCGGCCACGCCGCGCGCCTGGGGCAGATCGGGCAGGGCAATGTCATCATCGACAATCACCATCGAAACCTTGATGCCATAGGCCCGGGCGCGCTCGGCGGCCAAACCGAAATTGAGCCGGTCGCCGGTGTAGTTTTTGACAATCAGCAGACAGCCCGCCGGGCC